>JAOZTW010000165.1 GCA_029938985.1 Bacteroidales bacterium
CAATAAATATAATAATATCAAGATATTTGCTTATTTTTTTGAAGAAGATAAAAATTCAAAAGAACAAGTTTATATGGTTATTTATTTATTTTGATATGCCTAAGTATTATTTAACGAAATATAAAGACTTAGTTAAGGTTTGTTTTTTACTGATTATAACGGATTTTGTTGAAAGATAGAAATCGGTAAAAATCAGTCTTATCTGTGTTATCGGCGTTCCAATTTTTGCGATGTTAGGAACGCAGATGACACAGATATAACGGATTAACACAGATTTTTAAAATGATTTTTTTTTATAATTGAATTATAAGATATAAACCTCTAATCACAAACAACTAACCACTAAAAAAGGTTTTCAATTAATTTATTGTCAGTAATATTAGGAATCGTAACTTTTAAATTTGGGTTTTGTTGCATTGCTCTTTTTATTGTAAAAACAGCACCTTTGTTTCTTGCCCAGTTACGTCTTGCAATTCCATTGTTTACATCCCAGTGTAGCATCATTTTTAGTCTGCTATCCGATTCTTCACTACCGTCTAATAACATTCCAAAACCTCCATTTATAACTTCCCCCCAACCAACACCACCACCGTTGTGGATTGATACCCAGGTAGCTCCTCTAAACGAGTCGCCAATTACATTCTGAATAGCCATGTCTGCGGTAAACATTGAACCATCGTATATATTGGACGTTTCACGATAAGGAGAGTCTGTTCCCGACACATCGTGGTGGTCTCTTCCAAGTACAACGGGAGCAGAAATTTCACCATTGGCAATAGCATTATTAAAAGCTTCTGCAATTTTTATACGTCCCTCAGCATCAGCATATAATATGCGAGCCTGTGAACCAACAACAAGTTTATTTTTACCTGCTTCTTCTATCCATTTTATATTATCGTTCAACTGTCCCTTTATTTCTTTGGGAGCCGTTTTAACCATTTCTTTTAATACTTGCTCCGCAATTTTGTCTGTTTTTTTTAAGTCTTCGGGGTTTGAAGAAGTGCAAACCCAACGAAAAGGACCAAAACCATAATCGAAAAATAATGGTCCCATAATATCTTCAACATAAGAAGGATATATGAATTTACCATTTTTATCTACCACATCAGCTCCAGCTCTACTTGCCTCTAACAGAAAAGCATTTCCATAATCCCAGAAATACATTCCATTGTCAACAAGTTTATTAACTGCATTTACATGCCTTTTTAAAGACATTTGAACTTTTTCTTTAAAAAGTTTTGGATTTTCAACCATTAATTTATTTGATTGCTCGTAGCTTAAGCCTACTGGATAATAACCTCCCGCCCAAGGATTGTGCAATGAAGTTTGATCCGAACCTAAGTCTATTTTTATTCCACGCTCAACAATTCGTTCCAACAAATCTACTATATTTCCTTGATATGCAAGCGATACAGCTTCTTCATTTTTTTGAGCTTCAATAGTTCTGTCTAAAATTTTATCTAAATCACTGTAAAGTTCGTTAACCCAACCTTGTTGATGCCGTTTTTCTGCAGCAACTTTATTAATCTCTGCCACAATAGTTACAGCTCCTGTAATAACTCCAGCTTTGGGTTGAGCCCCAGACATTCCGCCAAGTCCCGAAGTTATAAATATCATTCCATTTAGATTGTTTCTTTGAGTTTTCATGAGTTTTCGTCCAGCATTTAAGACAGTTATAGTTGTTCCATGAACAATTCCCTGTGGTCCAATATACATAAAAGAACCAGCTGTCATCTGCCCATACTGAGAAACACCAAGAGCATTAAATTTTTCCCAATCATCAGGTTTTGAATAGTTTGGTATCATCATTCCATTAGTAACCACAACTCTCGGAGCGTTTTTGTGAGATGGAAACAAGCCCATTGGATGCCCTGAATACATAACAAGAGTTTGTTCATCGGTCATTTCAGATAAATATTTCATTGTCAGTAAATACTGTGCCCAGTTTTGAAATGCTGCTCCGTTACCGCCATAAGTGATAAGTTCGTGTGGATGTTGTGCTATTGCATAATCTAAATTGTTGGAAATCATTAACATAATTGAGGCTGCCTGTTTTGATTTGTAAGGATAATCCTCAATTGAACGTGCAAATATTTTATAATCTGGACGAAAACGATACATATAAATTCTTCCATATTTTTTTAATTCATCAGCAAACTCGGGGGCAAGTACTGCATGATGTGCAGGTTTAAAATACCTTAAAGCATTTTTTAATGCTAATTTTTTTTCTTCTTTCGTCAGTATTTCTTTTCGTTTTGGTGCGTGACTGATATTAGTATCAAGTTCTTTAAACACAGGAATTTCTTCTGGAATTCCCTGTTGTATTTGTTTTTTAAAATTTTCTGTTGTCATATTTTATACTTTATATAAAAGTTTAAATTTGTGGTGTTAAGTGAAAATGAAATAATAAATAACTCCAAGATACGACGTTTTTTTGTTCTTTTAGAATTTTAATAAATCTGCAAATAGTGAGCTATTTAATGATATTTTTAAAATTTTTAAAAGGGCAAAATAAACAAGTAGATTGGGCTTAGTTATTTTTTCTTTTTCACTAAGGAATTGTGAACAAAATAGAAGTTCGAAAACTACGTCATTGTTTCACTATTTTTATAAAATAAAGCTTAAAATAATTTATTTTAATATGTCTTATTATGGCGTTTTTCCAATTCATAAATATCTTTTTTAAGTTTTAAAAAATATTTTGTATATTTTGCCTGTCCTTTGATATTTAAGTGAGAAGGGTCTCCAAAAAAAGAATCATCATAAAAAATCAATGTATCAGAAATTGAAAATTCCAAATATTTTTTTTGATATGATTGAATATATTTTTTATATTCTTGAATAAAGGTTGTATTTAATTTTTTTTCCGAACTTTTATTCATTGGCATAAAATCAAAAAAAATATAAATATTTTTGTTCTTACAAGTTTCAAAAATTTCATTAAAATAAAAATCAAATAATTCTGGAGTATTGAAATTTTCATATTTTGTCTCATAATTCAATTCCGAACATGAATTTTTTAAACCTTCATGCAATCGTTGTCCATTGTTATTTAAAACCCAAGCAAGCATTTTTTTGTTTTTTGATTTAGCAAAACAAACTCTATTAGTGAAAAAATCTGCTTGATAAAAATTAATAAAATTCATTTTATAAAGAAAAAATTTTCCAAGAGGAAAAAATCCTAATACCTTATAATTTTTTCTATTTTTTTCTATTTTAATAAAATTATTATAGTTAATAAAATTGTTTCTAACGCCGTAATCCCAAAAAGCAAGTATTTCGGATAGAAAACGAGCTGAGATTGATAAAAAAATTGTATCTGGTTTTTGGTATGTTTCAAGATATTTTTCTAAAACAAAATACATTTCCACAGGAGTTGTGCCTCCAGATGCAAACGACCAAGAGTTAGGGATTTTGGTCAAATCAAGACCTGCATTTACACGAGATTCTCCAAGAACTAATAGACTTATACTTGTGTCGCTAATGTCAATTTTCTTGTTTAATATTTTGGTACTAATATGCCAACGAGTATTATTTACATTGTTGTAGTAAGTAGGGAAAAATTCAATATATAAAAATACTATTAAATAAACAGATGTTATAATAATTCCGAGTTTTAAAATAAAAGTTTGTTTTTTTTTCATCTGAATTAGAAAAATTTGACATTTAAAAAATACAGGGCTTGTTAATAAAAATATTATTGTAAATTTATTTTATTGTATTTCAAATATTTATAAAATTAAATACTAAAAAAAACAAAGTAACTATGATTCTATATTTCTAAAATAGTATATTTTTTTGGCATTTTTTTATAGAAAAAAAACTACATTAGCGAAGCCCTGAATCTGCAACGAGAGTTGCAGTAACAAAGCAGATAAATCTGCAACTACGCAATGCACATTAAAAACCAACTGATATGCTAAGTTTATTTTATATTTTTTATGAACAAAGCCTGTAAAGTAACATACAATTTGCTAAGTACCCATACAAAAGTTTTTACACATTTGTATTTCTATTGGTTTATAATCACATATTTGTATAATTGAATCATTGAATCATTGAATCATTGAATCATTGAATCATTGAATCATTGAATCATTGCATCATTGCATCATTGAATCATTGAATCATTTATTTTACAAGTTCCATTTCATCAATAAGATAGCCAGCCCCGCCTAATTTGTCAATAATAAACAAAGCATATCTTATGTCAAGAGTAATATTGCGACATTGGTCTGGGTCAAACATAATATCGCTCATTGTTCCTTCCCAGCATCTGTCAAAATTTACACCAATTAAATGCCCGTCTGCATTTATTACTGGACTTCCTGAATTTCCTCCCGATGTATGATTGTTTGCAATAAAACATACGTGCATAGAACCATCTTTATCTGCATATTGACCATAATCTGTTTTGTTATAAAGTTCTTTTAATTTAGTTGGAACTTTATAATCATAAATTTCCGGATTATCTTTTTCAATTATTCCATCTAAGGTAGTAAAATATTTATATTTAACTCCATCTTTTGGAAAGTAAGTATCTACAATACCATAAGATACACGCAAAGTAAAGTTAGCATCTGGATAAAATATTTTATCTTTTTGCATTTCCATTAATCCTGCCATATAATTTCTGTTTAAACTATCAATCATAGGTTCTGTTTCTTCAATTACAGGTAAAATATTATAAAAATATGCTTCTAAGTAACTCGTGTAAAGCCTATATAATGGATCGTTTACAATTGTTTTTCTACTATATTTTGATTCTTCTTTTTTCTTAAAAAGTTTGTCAAAGAAACTTCTTTTTGGTGCTGGATAATTGTCAATAAAATCGTTAAGTTTTTCTTGATTTAAAAAGATTGAATTTTCGTATATAAAATCTACATATTTATCAAAATCTCCACCATGACTAAACTTTGCTTGTGAGTATTCTTTTGGATGAAATTTCTTATCTAAACCATTGTAATATAATTTAATAACATTTTTAAATATGTTTTTATCAACTTCTAAATCAAAATTTTTATAAAAATTAGTAGTTGCTTTTATAACAGTAGAACGAGTTGCGTCAATTTGTTTGTTCGAAGAGCTTTCGTCTATTTCTAAGTAATTTTTAGATACTATTGTTGCTATTTTATAAGTTTCTAAAAAGTAGCAACATTCCAAAAAGTAATTATATGCAAGTTCATAATCACCTGATATTTCATAAACTTTTTTGTAATCGGGTAAAATATTTTTGTATTTTTCATTATTGGGGTCCGATTCAGCCCATAGTTGAAAATTCTTCTCTAATTCTTGCTTTTTCTTAATTGCTTGTAGCCTTTTTAATCCTTTGTTTTCGCCCTGCCATTTTTTCCAACCATTTGCAATACCAGCTTGTTTTGAAGCATATTTTATACGAGTTGCTCTATCGTCATTCATTGCTTTGTTAATAACTTTCAATTTAGCATCTCTAATTTGAATTTTTGCTGGGTTAATCACTTCTGTAGTAAGCTCTACGGCATAAGACGGAATGTATTCTTCGGTTGAACCAGGATAACCAAATACGAGAGTAAAATCCCCTTTTTGAACTCCTTTTAAAGAAATAGGAAAGAATTTTTTTGGTTTAAAAGGTTTGTTTTTAGGTGAATATACTGCTGGCTCGTTGTTTGCATCTGCATAAATTCTAAAAAGTGAAAAATCTCCTGTATGGCGAGGCCACATCCAGTTGTCGGTATCGCCTCCAAATTTTCCAATAGCTGATGGTGGAGCTCCAACAAGTCTCACATCTTTAAATACTTGAGAAACAAAAACAAAATATTGATTATTTTGGAAAAAACTTTCAACTTCCACAAGGTATTTTTCGTTATGTTTTTTGTTTACGCTTGCAATTGTTTTTGATATGTTTGCCTTGATTTTTGTTTGCCTTTGTTTTTCTGTCATTTTATCTGTAACCCCTTCAAGTATTTTTGTAGTAACATCTTCCATATATACAAGAAAAGTTACAGTTAATCCAGGATTAGGAAGTTCTTCTTCTTGATTCATTGCCCAAAAACCATCAGTAAGATAATCATGTTCCATTGAACTATGCCGTTGTATTTGTCCAAAACCACAATGATGATTAGTCATAAGCAAACCTTTATTCGAAATAAGTTCTCCTGTACAACCTCCTCCAAAAATCATAACTGCATCTTTCATTGAGGCTTTATTTACATCGTAAATATCTTCGGCTGTGAGATTGAACCCTTTTTTTTGCATGTCTTCAATATTATATTTATTCAAAAATATTGGAAGCCATAATCCTTCGTCTGCATGTAATTGACTACTGATAAAAACAAATAGTAGTATAATAATAATTCTGTTTTTCATTAGTTTTTTATTAAATTTATAAAATAATTAAAATAATTTGGCGTTTTTCATAAGTGTAAAGTACAAGGCATTTTAGTGCAATTACAATACCTTTGTTCAATTTATTAAGAATTTCTTTTGGTGAGTGCGAATTCTTTTCAATAACAATTTCGTTTAGTAGCCTGCTACTAATCATTGACATAAATGCTCATGGTACTCCATTCTATATTTTGAGCAAAATTATATATAAAAGCTGCTTTTATCTGATTGTCAGAAAATTGCTGGGCCGATGAAAATAATGGCAAAAAAATAATATTTAATAATAAAATCTTTTTCATTCTAATTAAATGTTTTTTTTTAGTTATAAGTAGTTTTTAAATGACACTAATGTTAATTCAATCAAGTAATAACATTAAATTAAGCTGTTAACGGCAATTAGGAATTGGTTTAGACCTTAAAATTCAATTATTTATATAAACATTGTTAAAAAAGTATGTTTCAAATAAATGAAACATGCCTAAAAAATAAAGTTTTACAACAAAATAGTATATTAGGCGTATTAAAACAAAAAATTAAATATGCAATAAACAATCCAAAATTTTAAAAATTTTAATAAAAATATAAATAATTGTTATTGGACGTATTTTTAGCTATTGTTATAAAACACACACCATAAAACCGTAAACAGCCGGTAAGTACCCATACAAAAGTTTTTACACATTTGTATTTCTTTAATAAATTGGTATATAGTTATTTAATTGTATCATTGAACCTTTGAATAATTGTATCATTCCTTAGAAGTTAAGAATTGTATTTTAAGGTGTTAACCAATTTTTAATTCCTTATTCATTGTTTTCTATTAAAAATAAATTAGCCGCTTCTCTCACCTTTTCGTGTGGGTCGTTTTGTTTTAACAATTTCATTTTTTCAACAAACAGTTTATCAACTTCTGTATTTTGATAAGTATATGTTTTTATTGCTTTTTTTCTAAATTCCCAATACTCACTTTCAAGAGTAATCAAAAGTGCGTCTCTTTTTATATCATTGTTTTCATATTTTTCAAAAAAACTAATTGCATCGTATTTTGCCAAAGTTCCTGTTGAGCGTTCTAAAATAATTTTATGCTCTTCTGCTGTTCGTTTTTCTTCTTTTCGTTTACATAATAAAAAACGGTTTGGGTCAACTTCAATAAGCAAAGGTTGCTCCAACAAATTAAAAGTAAACGTTTGTTCCTGATATGTTAAGGTTTTTCTTATGTATATTGTTTCATCTTGCAAATGAATTGCAAAATCTATTGGAAGTGTGTAAATAGGCATTCTTCTGGTATCTTGCATTTGTTTTATTGTTACAGTTGCAACATTTGTATTGTTATCAAAATCATTAATAATTTTTAATGTAGAATAGCCAGCCGAAAAATACCATTGGTTAAAAAACCAATTAAGATCTTCTCCTGTAACTTCCTCAAAACAAAGTCTAAGGTCGTGAATTTCTGTTGCTTTATAGGCAAATTTATTAAGATATAAAGCAGTTGCCTCAAAAAAAGCTTTGTCGCCTACATAGTTTCGCAGGTTGTGTAAAATCCATGCTCCTTTTTGATACGAATTAAAGCCAAACATGTCGTCTTTATTATCGTGATGATAGTTTACCACATTGTTTGATTTGTCCAAAAAACAATAATATTGTTCATCTGAAAATACAATATCAGCTTTTTCTACTCCATAAAAATATTCGGTCCAAAGATATTCGGAGTAAGTAGCAAATCCTTCGTTTAGAACAGTGTTTGCCCACGACTCGCAGGTTACATAATTACCAAACCAATGATGTGCCAGTTCGTGGGCTATAATCATTTCTCTATCAAAATCGGAATACCACGAAGGGTTTGTTAACATGAAATCGCCAAAAACAGTGGCGGTTGTATTTTCCATCGCTCCTGACACAAAATCATCTACTACAATTTGAGAATATTTGCTCCACGGATATTCAACTTCAAAAACGGTTGAAAAAAATTCTATCATCGCTGGTGTTTTATCAAAAACAAGTTTTGCTACATCAACATACTCTGGGTGAACATAATAACTAACCTCCATACCTTGCCATTCGTCTTCTATTTTTTCAAAATCTCCAACAGCAATCATAAATAAATACGGAGCATGAGCTTTATCCATCACCCAATGGTCTGTACGAGTTGTGTCTGCATTCAAAAGTGTGTTTGTTAAAATTCCATTAGATAAGGTTGTAAATTTGTTTTGTACAGTTAAAAAAGTTTCTTGTGTACATCGCTGATTAGGAGCATCAATAGTAGGAAACCAACATGATGAATATTGTGTTTCGCCTTGTGTCCATATTTCTTGATGTTTTCTAAAATTTTCACCAGTTGGATTAATAAAATAAAGTCCTTTTGTATCTTTAAAAACTCTATTTCCTTTGTTATCCAATTCATTTGGTTTTGCAGTATAATCAACATAAATTATATATTCTTCTTGTTTATTATATGTTTTATCTAATTCAATATTTATTATCATATCGTTGTAAACATACTTCAAATCAAGAGTATCAAGTTTGTTTATAAGTGCGACTCTGTGTAAATCAAAATTTACAGCATCAAGCTCTAATTTATTTGTAGCATAATAAAATGGAGTTAATTTTATTGTAGCTTTTCCAAAAACATATTGTTTTTCCCAATTAAATCGTAAATCAAGTTTTGTATGAATAAGACTGTTAGTTTTTTTACGACTTTCTTGATAATCAATTATTATTAATTCTTTTTCTGCAATTTCATTCTTATTCAAATCTTTTGTTTCAAGAGAAATTGCTAAACTATCGGCAGATACCGTGCTTATTACATCTTTTTTGGCTTGAAAGTATGGATAACAAGAAGCGAGGAATAAT
>JAOZTW010000781.1 GCA_029938985.1 Bacteroidales bacterium
TTCGCAAGCTACGTTCCTGAATTAAATTGACGACACAAAGCCCGAACCCGTTATCGCTAATTAAAAATAACAATTACTAAAATTTATAAAATGAATAGACATCTTAACATATTTAATTTTTTTAATAATCATGAACAGCAATATATTGAAGATAACTTATCAAGAGCTTTTGCAATTTGTTTACAAAATGACAATCAATTATTAGATAATGTATTAAAAAAGATACTACCTGGTAATTTATATTTGGATTTATTCAATACAGATGACCCAAATTATTATTTACAAATCGACGTTCAACAGAGTATAACAGGATTGTCAAATTTTACTAATATTATTGCAGTTGCATGTAGTGAAAATGAAATCCTTGATTTTGAAAAATTTGCACCAAGTCAAACGGAAAAACCTATAACAGACGTGTGTATTCAAATAAAAGATACTTGTATCATCTTTGAATTTAAGCGAACTTTTGAAAATCCTGTTGCTCAATTAAAAGGACAGGCAGAAAAAATAAAAATAAATTCAAGTTCCGATACAAAAATAACTTATTATAATTTTTCATGGAAAGAAATTGTAAAACTAACTTTAAACGTTTTATCATTTCAGAAACAAATTAATAATGAAAATCAATTTACAAATGATTTTAAAGAATTTCTCGAAAAAAAATATCCTAAATGGTTTCCGCATAGATTATTAAAAAACATTGAATATCCGAATGATACTGAAAAAGGACAGGATACTAAAAATCATTTTTACTTAAACAGACGATTGAACGAAATAAAAAATCAAGTTTATGGTTACGAACATGCAAAATCAATTGCAGACAGATATGTAATTATTCAAAATTATGGTTGGGCTAATGAAATACATGTTGGTTATCGTGAAAGGAAAGAAAATATTAACATTAGTGTTTTTCCCGGAGATACAAAAGCACAAGGCTGGCATATTTATAAGCCAAACAAAATAATTAAAATTCCCGAAAAAATATTTGATTATGAAGTATATACTCAATATTATTTAAAATTCAGTCATTTTAATTCAGGGCTATTTTGGTTAAACCCCCAAGATAAATATGTAAAAACTCATACACACGATTTTTTTAATAAATTCGCAGGACGTTGGAAAAAAGATAAGTGGGAATATTTCAAAACAGAATTAAATAAAATTATACCTGATTGGCAACTACCAAAAAAAAGTGAATGGATAAATAAATTTGAAAACTCAAACCGAACTTATTTTGATTTATCAATAGGAATTTATATTGCTGTTTACGTGCCATATACAAAAGCACAGAAATTAGACAATAATGAAACTAAGTCTGATTTTGCAAACGAAATAAAAAATATTACTTTAAAATTAAAAGATATAATTGATAAATAATCTTAATAAAAATGCTTGACAAACTCACTAATAACAAACAATATAGTCAATGGCTGAAAACAATAAAGCTAAAAATTAAAAATGCTCAATTAAAAGCCGCTTTATCTGTAAATTCTATGCTTTTGGAATTATATTGGGATATTGGTAAAGAAATAGCAATAAAACAAGAAAATGAAGAATGGGGAAGCGGTTTTATCAATCAATTTGCAACGGATTTGCGTAAATCATTTCCTGAAATAAAAGGATTTTCACGCAGAAATGTTTATGCTATAAGACAGTGGTATCTATTTTATTCACAGCAATTTGAATTTGTGCCACAAGCTGTGGCACAAATTCCATGGGGGCATAACAGGCTGATAATTTCAAGAATAAAAGAGATTAAAAAAGCAATATTTTATTCACATGCAACAATTGAAAACGGTTGGTCAAGAGATAATCTTGAAATACAAATTGATAACAACTATTTTGAGACAAAAGGAAATTCTATTACAAACTTTAAAAGAACTTTACCTATTCCACAGTCTGATTTAGCCCAAGAAACATTAAAAGACCCATATCAATTTGGTTTCTTAGGTTTAGAAGACGATGCACTTGAAAAAGAAATTGAAAGAGAACTAACAAAGCACATTACAGATTTTCTTATTGAATTAGGTAAAGGATTTGCATTTGTAGGTAAACAATATCATGTAAAAGTAAGTAAAAAAGATTATTACATTGACTTGCTGTTTTATCATCTGGAATTGCGTTGTTATGTAGTAATCGAATTAAAAGCAGGAATTTTTAAACCGGAACATACGGGAAAACTAAATTTTTATTTGTCTGCGGTTGATACATTAGTTAAACGTAAAGAAGACAATCCGACAATTGGAATTTTACTTTGCAAGAAAAAAGATAAAGTTGAAGCGGAATTTTCTCTTAGAGATATAAACAAACCAATTGGAATTAGTAATTATTTATTAACTAAGGCGATACCAGATGAGATTAAAACAAAGTTGCCAACGGTTGAACAGCTTGAAAATGAATTGAGCGAAAAGGAAAAAAGAAAAGAATAGCGATAACATTGTGTTGGATGTCAGTATTTTTTTATTTTTTGTGGCTTTTTCGCTTTGCTCAAAAACCACAAAAAATAAAAAAACACTGCCACCAGCACATATCCGATAAGTGTAATTGTGTCGCTAGCGCTCCCCAATTACA
>JAOZTW010000782.1 GCA_029938985.1 Bacteroidales bacterium
AAATACAAGCAATTGAAACATATTTGTTCCTGAAAATTAAAGGCGAAAATAAACCTCTTTGGCAGTTATTTTCAGAAGGATTTTTTATTGAAGAGACTAATTTAAAAAAAATATCTATTGAATATATGGAAGCAATAGATTATCTGCATTATAATAAAAATGCTCATGCACTATACGATTTTGCATCAAAAAAATATTCAGGAAAAGCCTTATTGCCTAAGTTGGCAAAACTTATTTTGAAAAAACATAAAGAACTGAATTATGATAAAATTATAAAAAACATTTTTTACAATGTTAATTATACCGATTATTTGATGAGTTTACCAATGGGAGCAGGAAAAACATTTTTAATGGCGGCCTTTATTTATCTTGATTTGTATTTTGCAGACAACGAACCTAACAATAAAAATTTTGCACATAATTTTTTGGTTTTAATTCCTTCGGGTTTAAAATCATCGATTGTGCCGAGTTTAAAAACAATTGAAAACTTCGACCCAAGTTGGATATTACCAGAGCCATCGGCAAGTAAGATAAAAAAAATGCTCAAATTTGATATACTTGACCAAGCTAAAACGGGAAGAAAAAGTAATAAAACGATAAACCCTAATTCGAATAAAGTAGAAAGCTGTTTTTCAGACCCATTTGGGCAAATTTTTGTGGTTAATGCTGAAAAAGTGATCTTAAATAGAACATATCTTGATGACGAGAAAGAACTCTTTGAAAAAAACGAAGACGAAAAAGATAAATATGCAAACGAACTTAGAAATTTAATAGGAAAAATACCAAACCTTTCCATTTTAATAGACGAAGTGCATCACGCAACAGATGGAGATATAAAATTAAGACAAGTTGTAAACAACTGGACGAAAACAGGAAAAATAACAACTGTGCTTGGATTTTCGGGAACACCATATTTATCTAAAGCCGATAAAATAAATGTTACAGATACCGCATTTTTTAAATTTTCGCAAATCACAAATACTGTTTATTACTATCCATTAGTAACGGCAATAAAAAAATTCCTAAAAACACCAAAAGTCAAAGTTGCTCTAAACCTTGATAAATTTCAAATAATAGAAAAAGCGATAAATAATTTTAACAAGCTATATAAAAGTACTATTTATGAAAACGGAAATATTGCAAAACTTGCCATTTATTGTAGCAATATAAAAAGCCTTGAAGAAGAAGTATATCCGTATTTAACAGGAACTTTAAAAATAAATCCCGACGAAATATTACGTTTTCATAAAGGAAATAAAGAATTTGCTTTGCCAAAAGAAAACCAATTACTTTTTAATACGCTTGATGTTCCAAATCTACCTGCCGCAACTAAAAAACGCTATATCCTACTTGTTCAAATAGGTAAAGAAGGTTGGGACAGTCCAAGTTTGACTGGTGTTGTGCTTTCGCAAAAAGGTGACAGTCCCAAAAATATGGTTTTGCAAACTTCGTGCAGGTGTTTACGCCAAGTGGATAAAAATAAACACGAAACCGCATTAATTTGGCTAAACGAGTATAATGCAAAAATACTGAACCTACAATTAAAAAAAGAACAACAAACAAGTATTGAAGAGTTAAATAAATTAAAACCAAAAACAGAAACAGAAAAAATTGAACGTTTTTCAAGACAAGAATATTTGGAATTGCCAAAAGTAGAATTTTATCAACTTAAAATAACTTATAATTCAATAGATGAAGAAGAAAATGCAAATACAAAAATAAAACTTGAAAATTTATATTCTGAAATTGATAACTATAAAAAAACAGCTCTTATTAAAACAAGTGAATTAAGCAATATTAACGATGCCGATTTAAAAATAATTGAAAACACGGGACATTCTTTTGCAAGTTATAATCAATGGATTTTTGATATTTCAAAAGAAAGTTTTAATAAAATAAAAGTAGCTCACTTAAACTGTTTTGAAAATGAATTAAAAACTATTTTTTATAAAATTACTTACTTAGAAAACAAAATTAAATTTTTTAACGAGCTTTATGATTTATATAAAATAAATTCTAAAATTAGACTTGCATTTAGCATAAAACGTAACTTGCAAACCGACACAGAAGTAGTTAATAAAAAAGCGGATTTACTTATTGTGGATAAATTAAATATGGTAGAAAAAAACGAAAAATTATTTCCGAACGAAAACGACAAAAAGAAAATTTTAGATTTTGATAAAAAAAATGCACCTACCGAAATAGATGAACTGGAAATAAAAAAAGCTTATGAAATATTAAAAGATGGATTTGAAAAAGCTGGTATGCCTAATATGATACCAAGTTTTGAAGACTACAAAAATCAATTTGAACACTCATCGGCGGTAAAAAGCAAAAATAAAACATTTCATTATTTGCCCTACAACTTTAAACAAAGTGGCTTTGAAAAAGAAATTTTACAAAAAACTCTAAACCTGCAAGATTTTAAAAACAATAACTTAGAAATATACTACAACGGAGAACGTGGTTTAACCGAATTTGTTATAAATTGTTATGCAAAAGAAAAAAAATACTGGAAAAATATAGGAAAATATACTACTGATTTTCTTATTATTAAGCGAAAAAACA
>JAOZTW010000783.1 GCA_029938985.1 Bacteroidales bacterium
TTCAAGTAAAAAACAAATAAAATGAACATTGAAAATTCAGTATTGAATATTGAACGTTAATTATATATAAGCATGCAACAGCCCTGGTTGTAATGGGGTTTGCTAATGCAAAACTTAACTGAGCAATGCACAGCAAACTTCACATAATATGCTAAGTTTGTTCTTACATTTTTTCAAATCAAACAACAGTAATCTATTGCCATATATTTTTTATAAATAGAACTTTAAGGTGTAAACCAATTCTTAATTCTTAATTTCATATTTTCTAAAAATACTTTTTAATCGCATAGAAATAACTCCCCAAAAAGCCTCGTTGAATATTCCACCACTCATTTTTGATTTTCCTTTTTTTCTTTCTGTAAAAATAATTGGAACTTCTTTAATTTTATAACCAAATTTCCAAGTAGTAAATTTCATTTCTATTTGAAACGCATATCCTTTGAATTTAATTTTATCAAAATCAATAGTTTGCAAAACTTTACTGGTATAACATTTAAAGCCTGCGGTTGTATCTCTTACTTTCATTCCTGTAATTATTCTAACATAAGCAGAGGCATAGTAAGACATTATTATCCGTCCCATAGGCCAATTTACCACAGCAACTCCATCAATGTAGCGAGAACCTACTGATAAATCTGCACCTTCATTAGCACACGCATTGTATAAATGCACTAAATCTTCTGGATTGTGCGAAAAATCGGCGTCCATCTCAAAAATATATTCATAGTTATGCTCTAATGCCCAATCAAAGCCACGAATATAAGCTGTGCCAAGCCCAAGTTTACCCTCACGTTCAATAATATGAAGTGTTTTTGGAAATTCTTGTTGCAATTTTTTCACAATATTTGCTGTCCCATCAGGAGAACCATCTTCGATTACAAGAACTTCAAAATCTTTTGATAATGAGAATACTGCACGAATAATATTCTCAATATTTTCTTTTTCGTTGTATGTTGGTATTATTACTACGCTATCAAACACTGTTTTTAAGTTAAAAAGTTTGGTAAATCCGAAAATTTTTTAATTTTTTTAATCATGAAATTATATACAATACTTTTTTTATATATTTCTTTAAGATTTGCTTTATTATTATATTCTAAAAGTTGTTTTCTTTTGGGGCGAAAAATACTCAATTTTGAATAAAAAGCAAAATGTGCTTTTATTACAGTAACAAAAAAAGTAAATCTAAAAGTTGCAAGATACACTAAACCAGATATTCCATCAAGAATTAATCTAAAATAAATTGTGAGAAATAATTTTGAAGAAGGGAGGTTTTTATACAACATTAACAAATTATTGCGATAATTTAAAAATAATTTATGCGGACTTTCCTTAGCAAGTGTACCACCACCCACATGATATACTTGAGAATTTCCGAAATGACATATTTTATAACCCTTGTTTTTCAATCTCCAACATAAATCTATCTCTTCCATATGAGCAAAAAAATCACCATCTAAACCTCCATTTTCATTATACAAATCTGCTCTTACAAACATGCAAGCTCCTGTTGCCCAGAATATTTCTACAGTATCGTTATACTGCCCTTCGTCTTTTTCAATTTTTGAAATTATGCGTCCTCTACAAAAAGGATAACCATATTTATCAATAAATCCACCTGCAGCTCCTGCATGTTCAAAATTTTGTTTATTATTGTAATCTAATATCTTAGGTTGAACAGCAGCTACGTTCTGATTTTCCTCCATGTAGTTAACAATTGGTAAAATCCAATTTTCAGTAACCTCAACATCTGAATTTAGTAATACATAATAGTCTGCATCAATATTTTTTAAGGCTTGATTATATCCTTCTGCAAAACCATAATTTTTTTTTAATATTATTATATTAATATTTTTATAATTTTGTTTCAAAAATTCAATTGATTTATCAGAAGAACCATTGTCGGCAACATATAATTTTATATTTACACCTTTAGAATATTGTACTACAAAAGGTAAAAAAGTTTCTAAATAATGTTTACCATTCCAATTTAATATTACTACAGCTATATTTGGCATAAATAAGTTAGTGAAAAAATTCTTAAAAAACACACAAAAGTATAAAAAATAATTATAATAAAATTATTAATTGAACTTTTTGAAAAAATAAAAATGTTAATAAATGCAAATATAAAATAAAAAAAACATAAGTTATTTTATTTAAAGTAATTAAAATATTATTATTTTTTTATTATTACAAAATTTTTTATACTATTGTATTTGATTTGGACTTAATAATACAAAAACAACTTTGATTAAATTGGTAAGTTTTTTATTTTTATATGATTTAGACATATTAAGTGAAAAAAAAACTAACACCAATCTACTTGTTTGTTTTGTCCTTTTTAAAAATTAAAACAGTCAATAAGTGAAAATGAAATAATAAGCAAATAGTTATGCTTACCTTAAGTATCTAACTATATATGTGTCACTTTTAAAGATTTATTTCTAAATTCTGTTTAGTTAAAATATAAAAATTACTTCACTTAAATTGACGTTCATATTCAGCTATCTACTGTATTAAGACGTAAGTACCTAAAGTATTTTAAGTGTTAAAATTCAGACT
>JAOZTW010000784.1 GCA_029938985.1 Bacteroidales bacterium
GAAGAGTTTGGAGACACAAATGAAATTATTGGTACTGAAACAAATCAAAAAATAGATTATACAATACCTGAAAACATTGAAAATGTAGATGAACTTAAAGAAGCAATTGATATTGCATTGCCAAAATACATTGCGAATAATAGTGTTGTAATTGATTGTATAGATTGCAAAGAAACAGATAAAGGTGTTTCTTATTGCAAATCTGCCTCAAGCTCACGATACAAAGATTTTGGAAATGACTGGGTAAGAATTAAAACATATTATGCCAAATATGGCATACGATTTAAGTTAGCAGCAAAAATATGGCGAGATTGGAATTATAATGGTACTATGTATATACAACCCATTTTAGTAGGATGGCGATACAAGAAAGGTTTAAAGTACTATACAGGAAGCCAAACTGCACGAAAAACAGGTAATGCTAAATCGGTTAAATATACTTTTTATTATGCTTCATACCGCTTAACAAACTACACTAACTTTATACATGCAGGCATTAAAGGTGGAGCAGGCTATGAATTTAATATGGCTTGCTGGATAACATGTTCTAAGTAAATAGCTTTAAAATATTGATTAATTTAAGTATGTTTTATAAGTATAAATATTTGGCTATTTTAAAATATTCATTTACAATACTTAACCGCAAGTGTGAAATTATAATAGTAATTTAAACTTGTAATACAAACCTAATTTTTGTTAAAAATGTTTTAATAGTTTTTTTTAAAAATATAAAAATGAAAAAAAAAATTCTCATAATATTAATTGTATTAGTTTCAACAATTTCGTATAGTCAAAATCCAAATAAAAAGAACAGCTTTTTAACAAGTTTTGGATATGTAAATGTTAATTCAGACTATGATAAAACATATTTTAATTTTCAAGACTCTCTTTTATCTTTGTCAATACAATACAAGTACAATATCTATAAAAGGTTTTTTATTAGTCCAGAACTTTATTTTGCAAGTATTGATAAAAATTATCAAAAAATTGTAATTCCTGACTATATAGACATACTTGAATCTACATTTAATTTCACTTACAGTTTATATGTTGGTTATGATATAATTAAAAGGAATAAATTTGAATTAAGTACAAGTATTGGTGGCGGTAAGCATAAACATAGTTGGAAATATTTATACTTAAATAAAGAAGACCTGCCTGATATTTACAAAGATAAAATAATTATTTTTAATAATTGGGGCTGGAATATAAATATTATGACTCGCTATATTTTTAAAAATAATTCTTTTCTTGGTGTTGGGTATAATTATAAAAATTATAATGGTTTTTATTTTCACACATTTCAATTTAGTTTTGGAGTAAAATTTTAAATAATGCAAAAAAAACAAATAATATTATTTTTACTCAGTACTATTTTTTTGTTACCCTCGTGTTACAAACAAATAGAAATTGAATTCCCCAATACCGAACCTGTATTTGTATTAAATTGTTTGTTTACAGCCGATAGTATTTTTAAAGTTAAAATAAACAAAACAAGCGATTTTAATGATAGTATTTCTTACCCTGTTACAGATGCTGTTTGCAAGCTATACGCCGACAATAAACTGATAGAAAACTTAATAGCTATTGGTAACAATGGCTTTTATATTTCTCAAAAAGATTATAAACCATTATACAATACTACATATAGAATAGAAGTTTCTTCTCCAAGCCTACCAACTGCGTTTTCTTCAAACCAACTTCCACACACTCCTCAAATATTAAATATTACAAAGCAAGATAGCGTTCTATTTGATGAAGACGGAAATAGTTTAAATCAATTAGATATTTTAATTAAAGACCCAATAGACGTTTCAAATTATTATGAATTAATCTTTTTTTCTTATTTCAAATTAGATTACACAAATGCTTGGTGGCTTGACAGTACTGAATTAGAAAATGTTGATACAAACTATCATGCTGTTGAACTTTTTTGTCAAACTCAAGACATGGTTTTTAAAAACGAAGGTTTACTCGATTATTCGCCAATCGGATTTCCATTTAGTGATGAAATATTTGATGGACAAACTTACAATTTAAAAATAAATTATCAACCTCCAGCTTATTTTTCTGGTATTAATGATTATTTAGTAAACATAATTACGGATTATTCATTAATTATTTGTGTACGTGCAGTTACGGAAAGCTATTATCATTATAAACAAAAATTAATAGTGCATCAAGCAAACCAATATAGCGATTTTTGGGACGGCATAGCCGAACCTGTTCAAATGTTTACCAATGTAGAAAACGGTTACGGTATATTTGCTGGATATTCTACTTTTGTAGATACAATTCAATAAAAAAAATGAAAAATTTAATTCTAATAATATTTTTTTTGTATCTTTGTATTTTGATATATTTTAACATAACATCTATTTATTATGAATGCAGATAAATTTCAAGCCGGTTACCTTGCCCCTTTAAACTACGACCTTTTTTTTAAGCGAGTTTTTTCGGATTTAAAAATCACAAAAAGTTTTCTCGAAGATTTTTTGGATATTGAAATTCAAAACATCGAAGCACTACCGTTAAATCGTAAACTAACAAAAAGTTCAAAAGA
>JAOZTW010000785.1 GCA_029938985.1 Bacteroidales bacterium
AATAGATTATAAACAGTTTAATGATATAAATAATTTATTTTTTGAAAAGATAATAAAAAAAGAGGGTCGAAAATGGAAATCAATTGACGGTAAAGAACTTAGAGGAACTATTGATAAAATTGCAGGTAAAAAACGTAGTGAAAATTTGGTTCAACAGGTTTCTTATGCAGAAAAGGAAAATAAAGTCATATGATTTTATAACGGCTCAAAAGAATCTGAGAAGACTATAGTTAAGTCTTTTTTTAATGAAAGTACTGATTTCTCAAATGAAGCATTTTCGTTAGATGCTTTACATACAGATACTACACTACTCGAAACTATAAATATAAAAAATGGTATTTTTCTAGTTCAGGTAAAAGGAAATCAAAAAAAACTGTTGGAAGAATGTAAACATACTCATCAAAATTTAGTAGCAAAACAAAAGTCTTCAAGTCTTGATAAGAAACATGGTAGATTAGAAAACAGAAAAGGTTATTTGTATAATTTTAATGTAGATTGCTTAGATGATAGATGGAAAAAAACAGGAATTCAGACTCTTATAGCTGTAGAACGAGACCGTATAGTACTGAAAACAGATAAGAAGTCAAATGAAACAGCATATTTTATAGCTAATCTAAATTTGAATCAAACAACAGGAAAGGAGCTTTTTAATGCAACAAGATATCACCAGAAAATTGAAGCAGACAATTATGTAAGAGATGTTACTTTGGGAGAAGATAAAATACAGTGTTTAAAAGAAAATATACCTAGAGTTATGGCAGTTGCTATTGGAACTATATTAAATCTTTTTAGACGAAAAAATAAAAAAAATAATTTTACAGAATTGAGAGAAAATTTAGTTAGAAAAAGACATATGGCAAATCAATGTTTTTGTGAATAATTTTTTTTTATGAACAAACCCTGTATAAGTTATATGTTCGAATTTAGAACTGCAGTAGAAAAGTCTGATTTTAGTTTTTTAGAAGAGATAATAGAAATTAGTGAAAAGTATCACAAATCAGATAAAAAAAAGAACTCTAATAACTGGTCGTATGAAATAATTAGTAAGTTTATTGGAAAAAAAGATATAAAAAATAAAAAATAGATTTTTAATTTAGTGATAAAAAAATATTAATTTATAAAACAAATAAACCATAGAAAATAAATAGTATAAATATAAAATAAAAACAACAAGGATTAACAGTAAATTCAATGCTTTTTTTCGAAAAAAATTGTGAAGAGGCATAAGGGTAGAGAAGTGTCTAAAAAAAAGCCACTTTTTAATTTAATTTTCTAAAAATAAATATTGGATAGGCGGGAGTACAGACTAATAGCTCTTAACCTGACGGCAATGGATCTAAGGTGGCAAGCATCATTTTAAACTGTGCTAAATCCGAACGAAAATGCTTACTATTACCCATTTGGAATAAACCTCCGTCAATAACTTTTTTAAAACTTTTACCAATCGTTGCATCAATACGAAAAATATCGGTATCTAAATCATAAACTTGAATTTCTTTTTTGGCAAAATTACTTAAAAAATTATTCCAACTGCTACCTGATGACAAATATTCTAAAATCAAGCCCAATTTATCATCACAAAAATCCTCTCGCCGAAGTTCCCAGTTTGTTATTGTGCTTAAAACTACAAAATGGTCGCATACCCAATCTTCAACATAACTTAACCGATGATCACAGCTTGACAAAAGATAAATTAACCAAATATGAACAACGCAACCGATACTCAAACCTTTCCAGTTCTTTGGGCGTGGATAAATATTATCTATCTGATTGACAATATCTAATTTGTCTAAGAGACCATTAATGAGAGGCAAGTCATCTAATTTTTCTGTGAAAATTTCCATTTTTTTTTGCAAAGATATAAAAAAATTATATATTTGCAAATCAAATAGTTAATTTTTTTAATCTAAAATAAGTACACTACAAAAGTAAAAAAAATATTTATTAAAAAAGTATTTTTTAATAAATTTGTCAATAGTTTGTTTTAATATGCCTAAGCAATGGAATGGTTAGCCTAAATTTTTAAACCACACCGACAGTTTATATACAATTGTTTGATAAACAACGATGTTTAACATTAGGAGTTGCTCATTATAAGTTTTTTAAAAAAAATAATTGTTTTATGATTTTCTTTAAAAACTATTTTTATTGTAGGTAGTACATTGCATCTCGGTTGTTATTTGTTACAAAGATATGAAATTTAAAAAATGGCTCTTATAGACAATTGAGGTCTTATTTATTTTTGCACCAGCGGTGCAAAATATATTGATAGAAATATTTAAATTTGAGTAAACGCACCTCAGCGAGGTGCAAAATATAAATCACGTTTTTTAACTTGCAGATTATAGCAACTGTCTGGGGCTACAATATCCATATTATCAATTAATTCTATCGTTGTTTTACACCACAGGTGCAATAAAATAGATAAAAATATTTACTTTTTGAAAAGACTATTTATTTCTCAAATTAAATAGCCCTTGATTATCTATAAGAGCCAAAAAAATATATTCGTGCCTATAAAAATAAGCCTGCACGAGAAGAGGTTAATACTACTTTT
>JAOZTW010000786.1 GCA_029938985.1 Bacteroidales bacterium
TTTATGTCTTGATACAGTAGTCGTAATATTATTGTACAACTTTAAACGGATAACCCAAATTCTCCTAACACCATCAATGGTATAATCTAATCTATAAGAATTTCCAGTCATAGGTAATCCTACGCAGTTTTTTTCCATCTATTTAACCACCAAGTATGTCTGGAAAAAGAATAAATTTCATTATTGTTACTTCTTCTAATAAGTTTGTATGAAATATCTTTCTTATTTCTATAATCAAGATACCATATTCGATTTGTCCAAGATGCTCTTCTATACAATCCCACTTCTGCACCAACACCACCTGCATAACCAAAAATGCCAGGGCAATATCCTTTCCATAATTGCACAATAACACTACGTCCACCTATATTTGTGGTATAAAGTGTGTGGCACTCATTGGGATAAGTATTGGCAAAAAATCTGGAATTGTAACAAAAATGTCCCATTTTTCTTGATTTCTGTTTTTTTTCTTAACAAAAATGGTGAATACATACATCTATTAAATTACAAAGATAGCAAAAAATAATATTATTTTTTGTAAAACATTATTTTTTTTTAATTTTATATTTTATTTCCCATACTTAACTTCTCTATAACATGAAAAAAATAAAAATTGTATTAATAGTAGCTTTAACCATGTTTTTTAATAGTTATTTTGTTTTGGCACAAAATAATTTAAAAATAGATATTGAAACAAAAAATCTTACTACAAAAATAAAAGATGGTATTATAATAGCCAAAGTAACAGGCGGAAAAAGTCCATACACATATAAATGGTCTAATCAAGGAACTTCGCTCGACTCGGCTCGTGCCACAAAACTCACCGAGGGATTAAAATACAAATTAATAGTAATAGATAATAACAAGGATAGTTTGTTTCACGAAATTATTATTCCTGCAAGTTCTCTAAACGAGAGATTTAATGCGGCATTGACACCAACAGTAAATTTTATTGGTTTGTTTGTTATGGCTGATATTTTTGCTCTTCTTCACATATACGACCCTATAAAAAAAGATAAAAATGGAGTTATTTATAGACATCCAAACGGCGACCCTCAAAAAATGAAAATACCAATTATTGTTTTATGGTTGGTAGCAGGTGCTTTATTTTTTACAATAAGAATGGGATTTATTAATGTTACTGGAATAAAACACTCTATTAATTTGGTAAGAGGAAAATATGACAAACCTGGACATAAAGGAGAGGTTACACATTTTCAGGCACTTGCAACAGCATTATCTGCAACAGTTGGGCTTGGAAATATTGCAGGAGTTGCAATAGCAATTTCAATAGGTGGACCTGGTGCTACTTTATGGATGATAGTAGCTGGACTGCTTGGCATGTCAACAAAATTTACTGAATGTACACTTGGAGTAAAATATCGTAAAATTGATAAAAACGGTGTTGTTTCGGGAGGACCAATGTATTATATTAGCGAGGGTCTAAAAAAGAAAGGATTAGGTGGACTCGGAAAAGTTCTTGCTGTTATATTTTCTTTTCTTGTTATAGGAGGTTCGTTAGGGGGAGGAAATATGTTTCAAGCAAATCAGGCTTTTGCACAGTTTGCTACAATATTTCCTACCACAGGTGGTTACGGAGCAATTTTTGGAATTGTGCTGGCGGTTCTCGTAGGTATTGTTATTGTTGGTGGTATTAAAAGTATTGCAAAAGTAACCGATAAAATAGTTCCTTTTATGGCGGTTATGTATGTTTTGATTGCTTTAATAATAATATTGATGAATATTAAAAATACTGGCGAAGCGTTTAGTTTGATTTTTAATGGAGCTTTTTCTGCCACTGCACTCAAGGGCGGCATAATAGGTGTTATGATAGTTGGATTTCAACGAGCCGCATTTTCCAACGAAGCTGGAGTTGGCTCTGCATCAATTGCTCATGCTGCCGTTAAAACAGACGAGCCTGTTTCAGAAGGTCTTGTAGCACTTCTCGAACCGTTTATTGACACAGTAGTTATTTGTACTATGACTGCTCTTGTTATTATTTATAGTGGAATGTACACAAATCCTGCTGGTTTAGATGGTGTTGCACTAACATCAGAAGCTTTTAAAAGTGTGTTCTCTTGGTTTCCTTATGTGCTGGTAGTTGCTATTTTATTATTTGCATTCTCATCTATGATTTCTTGGTCTTATTATGGACTAAATGGTTTTAAGTACTTGTTTGGTAGGTTTTTTAAAAACGAAAAAATTGTTAGAAACATATATTATGTAATATTTCTATTTTTTGTGGTTGTAGGCTCGGCTTCAAGTTTGGGAGCGGTTGTAGATTTTTCCGATTTTATGATTTTGAGTATGGCGTTTCCAAATATATTAGCTCTATTTATTTTAAATAAAGAAGTTAGAATGGATTTAAAATCGTTTATTAGTAGAATAAAATCTGGCGAAATTAAAAAATACAAATAATAAAAAAGGTGGATATGTTTTATTAGTGAAAAAGAAAAAATAAGTAACTCCAATCTAAGGAATGATACAATTATTCAATGGTTTAATGATACAATAATGTGGTTATAAACCAGCCGATTAAAGAAATACAAATGTGTAA
>JAOZTW010000787.1 GCA_029938985.1 Bacteroidales bacterium
TTTCTGGAAAATTTCCTCTACCTTTGCAGGCGTGAGTTCGGAATTACATTTCGGGTACACTCATTAGGTTTGATGTCATTTTTTTATTTTTTTTCCGTAAACTCCACAAAAAATAAAAAACGCCACCAACCTATTTCCTATATGTGCAATTAACCCAATTTGTAGTAACACATGAAAAAGTGTTCATAACTACAAGGAAAACACATAGTGTTGAATCTACACAAACATATTTGTATTTCCCTTGAACTTAAATGATTACATTTTAGTTATATGTAATTGCAACAATAAAATACAAATCAACAAAACAAGATAAAATGAAAAAAATATTTTTAATTTTAACAATGCTTTTAACAATACAAGTATTTTCTCAAACAGAAACTGAAACAAATCAGTATTCAGAAAAAGAGATTGAAATGATTTTAGACACAAATTACATCTTTTTTGTATATAATGATAGTGTTTATTCTCAAAAAGGTAGCTTTTCATTTACAGGAATGAAAAATGTAGCTCACAATTTACGATACGAAAGCAATTTATCACCAAAAGATGCAAATAATACCTTTGTTTATATGATGGATTGGTGGGATTATGACCCTGAATACAACAAAGAATTACCCAATATGAATAAATTATCAAAAGCGACAATTGACAAATTAAGTAAAAATAAAAATTTTATAAAAGCGATCAATGCACTAAAAACAATGCGATATGAAATACAAACAGGAAAGAATCCAAAATCAGACTTTAAACAGGCTGCATTAATTGTGGGTATTCCAGAAAAAAAGGTAGATAAATTTAATCCTAATTCTGAAAATTTTGATATTTTCTCTACTTTCCTCAGCATAGCTGATTATGACGTAATAATAAGTGAAACAGAACTTCAATTTGCATTAAAAAGGTTACAAAAATAAAAGAATAAGTCAAAAGAACTAGATGAAGAAATTGCAAAATTAAAGAAACAAATATCTGAATTAAATAAGTAAAATATCTAAGCAAAAATAAAATTAACCAAAATGACCGAACTTCAAAAAATATTAGAGAATTCAAAACTTACGGAAGAAAGCATAAAAGACGGTTTATTGCACCCTGTTTTGAAAACATCGGACTATAAAGGCAGAAATATATTTGATGAAATAAAAGAAATATCTGATATACATTTCACGACTCGCAGAGATGCCCGAATGATTGGACTTGCAGGTTTGCGTGGAACAGGAAAAACTACGATACTCTGGCAAGCAGCTGATTATATTTATAAAAACTATACACAAAATATTTACTTTTTTCATATTGGCAATCTTCAAAAATACGACATTGGAATAAAAGAGTTACACGAAATCATTGAAAAAGAGTTAGCAAACGGCAGGCTGTCGTCATATAAAAAGGAAATAGTATTGCTGTTTGACGAAGTGCATGAAGACAAAAATTGGGCAAGAGATTTAAAAGTTTTATACGATTTGTTTCCAGCAGCATTTGTTATTGCAACAGGAAGTTCGGCTCTTTTACTACAATCAACCGCCGATTTAGTAACACGAATGCTAATACAACACGTTTATCCTTTAAGCTTTACTGAATATTTAGAAATAACAAATTCAGAATTTAAACAAGAATTTAATAAAAAACAAGAATTAAAAGAAATTTTGTTTCGTGCTGAAAACGCAAGCGATTTATATCAACAATTAGAAAATACAAAAAATGTATTTGACGAATATTTTGCTCAAATTAACAATTTAGAAGAAGAAATTATAAGTTACATTTTGTATAAAAACATTACACGATTTTCTTTTTTTGATAGCAAATCAAGGATAAATTCATTCATTGCCGATTTAATTCGGCGTGTTATTTATGAAGATATACCCAAAATATCCGAAAATATAAATACCCAATTTACCGAAAAATTATTGCAACGTATTGCCGCTTCCGATGAAATAAATTTACAGACATTAAGTCAATCCATTGGTATTTCTCAAAAAGAAATTAGTAAAAATCTTGATATTCTTGTAAAAGCGGAATTGTTAAATGTTCTTTATCCTTTTGGCGGTATTGATACCAAAATAAACAAGGCTCATAAATATTTTTTCATGTCGCCTTCCATTCGAAGAGTTTTATTAAGTCCTCTTATCAGTTCTAAAAATGACAATAACATATTTGCAAAACTATTAGAAGATACAGTTGTTTTATACTTAAAACGCATATTTAGAGACAGTAATATTTTATCTTTTGCCTCTACCAAAGGACAAAAAAATCCTGATTTAATAATAGAAACAATTGATAAGCCTATACTTGTAGAAATAGGAATAAATAAAAATACAACAAAACAGATTTCAAAAAGCCGTATAAAATATAAATATGGAATTATCATAAATTCCAAAATAAAGAAAATAGAACTTCGTAATGATATTGTAATTATTCCGTTGAAATACTTTTTACTACTATAACGATAAGAAAAACAAGCACATAATCGAGTAGGCGGCTGACTACATCATTGTAGCCAGTACAGCTCTCACACCACCAAGCGTACGGTTCACGTACTTGGCGGTTCGTTAAACATGAGC
>JAOZTW010000788.1 GCA_029938985.1 Bacteroidales bacterium
CTTATCGGGTTCGGGCTGCGCCATTGATATGGTGTGTTTTGGGTCGCTAGCGCTAACCAAATTGAAAATTACAATTCAGGACTTGGAATATCACTTGTGCCACCAGAAAATGACTATTCCAGAGAAGCAAATAATTATTTTTTATCAAAATTATTTCCTGAGAATAGCGATAATCCACCAATTCAACAAAAAGAAGAAAGTTCCACAAATTCACAAGATAGAAAAGATATACCTAATTTTTTACAAGTTTGGGATAAAAATCAAGATAAACCAATCCAACAAAAAGAAGAAAGTTCCGCAAATTCACAAGATAGGAAAGATATAACTAATTTTTTACAAGTTTGGGATAAAAATCAAAATAGTACACCAATTCAACAAAAGCAAGCAGATAAAAAAGAACCGGAAAATTTTATGATACAAATGCAAAAATCATTTCAAACAGATTTTTCTAATGTAAATATTCATAAAAATTCTGAAACAGCAGAAAAACTCGGAGCATTAGCATACACACAAGGTAATGATGTTTATTTTGCACCCAGACAATTTAAACCGGATACACAAAAAGGAAAAGAATTAATAGGACATGAATTTGCACACGTTGTACAACAACGACAAGGCAAAGTACAACCTAACAAACAAATAGGCAAATTCAAAATAAATGATAATTCAGTATTAGAAAAAGAAGCAGATGAAATGGGTAAAAAAGTCGCAAATAATCAATTGATTTCAAAAATTAATAATACTGAACAATCTGAAAAGAACTTACTACAGCTAAAAACAAAAGATGATCCGCCAGGTCCAATTATTAAAAATGGTATAATAGTAGGTTATATAACAGAAGATGGACAAGATATTTTTCAAATCGTTACTGATATTAACCAAAGAGCCGATGCAGGTGAATTTTTTCTACCAAGGAAAATTACTTATTTAGATATTATAATCTCAAATCCTGTAGAATTAAATTTGAATGCAGGCGATAAATTAGAAATTGAAATTGTAGATTTAAAAAAATCGCTTGAATGGAGAGCAGAAGACGGAAGTTTGTTACATAAAGGTGTACTAACACTAGAAATGCTCTCACAAATAGACAATGTATCTTATCTTGAATACAATTCTCAAATAGATTATAGTTTTGACGAAAGCATACTTAATGAATTAATTGATTTTTATGATGATGTCCAAGGTAAGAAAATTCCTGGTCATGAAAAATCTTCTATTGAATGTTGTCATGCACTTTACGAAGGAATAAAAATAGCTGTAGATATTCCAGACTGGAAATACCGAACTGATTGTAAAGATAATTTGCCTGATGTAGTTGAAATGGGATTGATGCAAGAAAAAGAAACTTATTTAGGAAAGCAACCTGACGATAAAATTTATGAAATACCATTAGGCTTGTCTATTTTAGATTATGTAAGAGAAAACACAAAAAATCAAGAAGGTGTTTATATTTACGCATTAGGAATTTCAGGAAATACACACATGATGTTAATGATTTATGAAAATATTGAAGAAGAAATGTTTTACCTTGCAGACCAAGGCACATGCTGGACGACAGACAGTTACGTATATGGAGATGAAGATAAATCGGGTATAGCAATGATTCCACCAAACGATATACAATCTAAAATAGAATCTATAATGTACTCTCTTTGGAGTGGATATGCAAACAGAAAAAACTGGGGTAAATATCTTAATATATGGCGATTAAACAAGATTGAATCTTTACAAATTCCAATAGATTATTAAATTAAAAAAAAAAATATTATGATTAATTTAAATAAAATAACATTTAAAAATTTTATTTTATTATTATTTTTTATAACTACTTCAACTAATAGTAGTTATGCTCAAATAAATTTAGAAACAACAAATAATATTATTTGCTCAGACAAACTAATATTAAAAATTTACAATGAAATTAATAAAAATGGATTTTCACTTGATTCTGTTGGTTACGATAATACAATCATTCGTTCATTTTTTCATATACATAAAGTAAAACAACCAAATATTTCTAATGTTATTAAATGGTACTTTACTTATAAGCCAACAAAAAAAGCAGCACTTGATTCTGTAAACGTACATAAAAATGATGAAATCGCATGGTGTTGGATTAGACATATGCCAACAATTATTATTGAAGAGCTAAATTTTGAAAATAAAAGCATTGCAGACTCAACATACAAAAATAATAAAAAATTATTTAATCCAAGTTGTTTTCCTTATTACAAAAGTTATTTATTCAATGAAAAAATATTTATTATAAGAACTTTTCATGGATATGTTTCTGACGAGATGAAATTATTAATTAAGTTAATAAAAAAAAAATTATTGTCGTAAATAATTGATAATAATATGCTTAACATTTTCTTGCACGTCATTTGCTTTTTAATTGTGCGGGAATTGTGCATGGGTGCGTTGATTGATTAACATTTTACTGTTAATTGACATAATACAAAAAAAGCAAACAACGGCAAGAAGTCTCCGATAAGTGTAATTGTGTCGCTAGCGCTCCCCAATTACACTTATCGGGTTCGG
>JAOZTW010000004.1:0-3963 GCA_029938985.1 Bacteroidales bacterium
AGACCGAGATGTGCGAACAATATTGTCATGGATAGAATGTATCGTAAATAAAGCAAAAAGGTTTCATTTATTTATGTGTGTTTCATTAAAAATTACAGAAAAACAATTAAATTGGAAATTTTTGCTAACTTATCCCGTTTTGTAACTAATTGATAGTCATACCAACACTGTTTTGTAGGGACTATCCATAAATTTGATATTTGTGTTATATCATTTTACTCACGTGAGTACAGAAACAGTAAAATACCTCATAAGTACCCAAACAAAGGTTTTTACTCTTTGTATTCTTCCATCTTATTACCTACTACCACATAGCTGTATTATTGAACCATTTAATAATTGTATCATTCCTTAGATAGTTATTGCAACAACTCAAACAAAATAAAAATCCACCAATTAAAATTTTACTTTGAGAAAAAAAAATTAGTTTAAGCAGTTGAATATATGCTTTTTATGATAATATTGGTTCTATAAAATAAAAAAAGTTTTATAAAAAAACAAAAAAAATTTGTATAGAAAAAATAATTAATCTACTTTTGTATCGGAAAGATGGCAGAGTGGTCGAATGCGGCGGTCTTGAAAACCGTTGAGGGTCAAACCTCCGGGGGTTCGAATCCCTCTCTTTCCGCCAACACTAAAAGGGAGCTTCGGCTCCTTTTTTTTTTCTAAATATGGAACAAGCAACTTTTACATTCACTACCAAAGATAACAAAAAGATTTTTGCATACAAATGGGGTGCAAAAACTCGCCCTATTGCTGCTGTGCAAATAGCACATGGTATGGCAGAACACTCGGAAAGATACAGTGCTTTTGCAAATTATCTTGTTAAAAGAGGTTTTGTTGTTTATGCAAACGACCATAGAGGGCATCACAGAACTGCTGGAAGTGTAGAAAAACTTGGTTTTTTTGCAAACGAAGACGGGTGGTTTAAAGTGGTAGGAGACATGAAACAACTAACAGATATTATTTTGGACGAAAATCCTGAATTACCAATTTTTATCTTTGGACACAGTATGGGGTCATTGCTTACAAGAACCTATTTAACCAAATTTAAAAATAATATAAATGGTGTAATTTTTTCAGGAACCTCAAATGAATCTGGACTTTTGCTTACAATGGGAAAGTTTGTCGCAAAAGTTATTGGAATTTTTTATGATAAAAAAACGCCAAGTAACTTTTTGGACAAAATGTCTTTTGGTAAATTCAATAGTTATTTTAAACCTAACAGAACAAAATTTGATTGGCTTAGCAGAGACAAAAAACAAGTAGATAATTATATAACAGATATGTATTGTGGAGCTGTGTTTTCAAATGGTTTTTTCTATGACCTTGCTTTTGGCATGAAATATTTGAATAAAAACTTAGACAAAATATCAAAAGACCTGCCAATACTAATAATTTCTGGTACGTCTTGTCCAGTGGGAGATTTTGGAAAAGGAATAGAAAAATTATATAAAAAATATAAAAAAGCGGGTATAATAAATGTAAAATCAAAATTATACACAGATGCTCGCCATGAAATAATTAATGAAACAAATAAAGGAGAAGTATATCAAGACATTGTAGATTGGATAAGACAAAATATTAATAATTAGTTATGTATATAGAAAAACTACATATCAAAAACTTCAAGCTATTTAAAGACTTGGAAATATTATTTAATGAAAATTTGAATGTTTTTACTGGCACTAACAATTCCGGAAAATCAACGGTTTTGGAAGCCCTGTCGTTGTGGCAAGAAATATTAAACAAACTAATTATAAAAAAAAAACAACAATTTATTTTTAAAAAAGAAGACATTTATTTTGATTACAACGAGTTATTAAGTATCAGAACCTCTATGTACAAAGGTGTTTTTTATAATTATGATACCAAAAACACAATCATTTTAGATGCTACAGTAAAAAATAATACAACATCTTTTAATATTGCTTTTTCAATTAAATCGCATTATAATAATGTTTTTATTTTAGGATTGGCAAACAAAAAGAAGTTTGATTATCAAAAATTTGACAATTTTTTTAACACTAATCAAACTCCAAACAAAAAAGAACCAATATCTATTACTTTTTCAAATTCAATAGATAATATAAAAGCAGAAGAGAATTTTCAAACCTACATAAATATAGACACACAAATAAGAAACAGAAACTCTATTTCTGTTTTGAGAAATAGAATACATGATTTAAAAATAGATACAAATCAAGAATATTATAATTCTTTTAAAAAAGATTTATATAATATCTTAAATAAATATGATAAAAGAGCGGATATAAATATAGATGTAAAAACAAATAGAAATGAACATAGTGTTGTAAAAATAGATATTTGGATAAACAATTTATTTGTAGATATTTATCAACTCGGTAATGGAACAATACAAATTATTGAACTCTTATTGTCTTTATATAAAATAAATGATTACGCCAATTTGAATTTAATAGTACTCGACGAACCAGATAAACATATCCATAGAGATATTCAAGCTTATTTATTTAGATTTATTAACGAAAACATAAAAACAAATATTGACCAGCAAATTTTTGTTACAACACACAACGAGAGTCTTATTAGAAGTATAGACCCCACAGAATTATTTCATATTCAGAATAAAGCGTACAAGAATGTAAAACTCAAACCTGTAATAAATGATAGTATTAATTATCCAAAAAAAGGTTTTCAACCAACTCAACATGTTAAAATTTTAGAATCTCTTGGTGCCGCTTCAGGATTAGATATAATTAATGCCATAGAAGCAGATTTAATAATTATAACAGAAGGCAAATCAGATGCAAAATACATTCAAGAAATATACAGTAGAAATAAAAATGTAAACAAACAAAACATTATATTTTTATCTATGGGCGGTGTGTCAAGTATTTTTAGACATCTTAAATCCTATAAACATATTTTAGAATCTATTTCTGGACACACAAATTTGTGGGATAAAGCAATCTTGATTTTTGATAAAGATAGCCGAACTGACAAACAACGAAAAAAACTACTGGAAACTTTTATTAAAAAGTCTATTTCTATAAAAACATATATCTGGAAATCGTACACAATAGAATCAACCTTGTTGTCTGATATTGGTGTTTTTTGCAAATTACTTACCAAGTATTTTCACAAAAAAAATAGTAATTCAAATATTTTAATTTCTGAAATAAAAACAGAACTCGAAAAAATACTTGAAAATAAAATTAATGAAAATATTGAATTATTAAATAATCAAGAAAACGAGTTATGGGAAAAATACACAAAACAAATAAAATCTGTAAAAAACTTAACAGAAAAATTTTTAGAAATAAAAGGTGTTTTTAATAAAAACAACGATGAACTTTGGAAAGAATTTACAGAATATTATAAAAAGACTCTAAATATAAATGATTTTCACAAAATTATTGATAAAAACGATGTTTTTGCTATTTTAAACAAACTTGCAAAACAATTTAATATCCAAATAAATGAAGATTTATATTTTTCTGAAATTATTAAAATAGCAGATAACAACACCTTGACATGGTTCAACGAATGGACTGAAATATGCAACTTTATTGATGTTAATTCAAAAAGCGAATCTTTAGAACAGGAAATAACAAGTAATAACTTAAAATATTTTTATAATAAAATTGATGATTTAAAATTAACTCCAACAGATGGTTTGAAAGAAGTAATTTCTCTTATTATTAATACAGGTAAACCTACAAGAGATAATTTATTGAAGAAATTTAGCAAAAAACGAGCTACATTTGATAGATATATTGACAAATTGAAAGAGAATAAAATAATTAATACAAACAAAGACAACGAATATTTTTTATTAAATTGAAAAGACATGGAATTAAGAATTTGTTTACAACTTAATAATATAAACTATAGTAACAAACTGAGAGTTGCAAATTGAGAGTCGTAAATTGAGAGTTGCAAATTGAGAGTCGCAAATTGAGAGTCCATAACTGAGAA
>JAOZTW010000004.1:4063-29147 GCA_029938985.1 Bacteroidales bacterium
TCACAAATTGAGAGTCCATAACTGAGAATCACAAATTGAGAGTCCATAACTGAGAATCACAAATTGAGAGTCCATAACTGAGAGTCTATATCTTAAAATAGTTTTATAACATATTCGGCTAATTAAAAACAAAAGTGAAATAAAATAAAAAAAATTATGTATATTAATTCAATTACCCATTACATACCCGAGCAGGTAATTCCAAATAGTTATTTTTTAGAAAAAAATAACCTTACAGACGAGTGGATCACGAAGAGAACAGGAATAAAAGAACGAAGAAAGGCGGCGGCACATGAAAATAGCAATTCAATGGCAATTGAAGCAGTAGAAAAGGCGATAAAAAACCTACCCTACCCTATTTCGGAAATTGATTTAATAGTTGGAGCAACATATAGTCCTTTCGATACTGTAGTTAATATTTCACAAATAATTCAAAATAAGTTTGATATAAGCGATGTAAAATCCCTTACCATTACTTCCGCTTGCTCATCGTTTGTAAATGCAGTGGAAATTGTGGAAGGATATTTTGCTATGAACAAAGCAGAAAAAGCCTTAGTAGTTGCCTCGGAACACAACACAGCTTATGCAAACGAAACCGATAGTCAAAGTGGACATCTTTGGGGTGACGGAGCATCGGCGGTTTTTATTTCTAAAAATAAAATATCAAATAATGATATGGAAATTATTGATATTTATACAGAAGGACTTGGTAACGTGAGTAAAGCAGCGGAAGCAGTACTTTTAAATCCTTTAAATGGAGGAATAAAAATGCCTTTTGGAAAAGATGTATTTATTAACGCAAATCTATTTATGATAAGTACTTTGAAAAAAATTCTTAGTAAAAATAATCTTAATATAGATGATGTTGATTATATTATCCCACATCAAGCAAATATTCGCATAATTGAACATATAAGAAAAAAATTAAAATTAGAAAAAGGAAAAATATTAGTTACCATAGATAAACTCGGTAATACAGGCTGTGCAAGTACACCCATCACATTTTCTGATAATTTAGAAATATTTAAAAACGGAGATTTAATTGGTATTACTGTTTTTGGTGGAGGATATTCGAGTGGTGCAATGCTGATAAAAGCTAATTGATATATTTTTTCAAAAACAAAACTGTACAACAAAATTCGTGTAAAGCGTTTACACTTTACACGAAAAGTTGATGTAAACAACCCTATTTAACTTTACTTGGGTTGCCAAGAAATTCTTCCCTAAAATTATTCGGTATAATATTTTATCATTTTTATCAAAGCATCTTGACAAACAGGACAAAATTCTTTTGCATGTAACTCTCTCATATAACAACTATAAGACGGGCGATAAATTCCTTTCTCTACATAGCCACCACCTTCAAAAGCTCCAACTTTAACCTTGTTTTTATCAGTAACAGGAGTCGGAATAGAAGCGTTTTTACTTACGAGGTCTTTCCATTTACTCTCAAAATCTACAAGAGTTGTAATATTAGGGTCTGGTGGCTCAACAGATAAATCGTAATAATCCTGAACAGACACGTCAGATGTCCAGTATTCGTCGGCAAGACCACCAAAACCGTGTCCAAACTCGTGAACAAAAACCAATTCAGAAGATAAGTGGTCTGAAACACACAAATTGTAAAAATTGTAGATACCACCACCACCATATTTTTTGGTATTTACCAATATATATATTTGATCGTAAGGAACAAGTGATGCTATATCTCTTACCGTTTTTACATCAGAAGTTGTTATATATCTTTCGGTGCCAAATGTATAGAAATTAGAATTAATAACTGTATTTTTCCAAATATTTGAACCTGGAATATCTGTGCCAGATTCTTTGGAGATTGCTTCAATAATATGAATATTAAATTTTTTCTCGTATTCTTTAAATGGTGAATATTTAAACATAGCATCACTAAAACGTTGTGCATCTGCTTTAAATTTATCCATTTCTTGTTCTGTATAACCTTCCGAAATTATAACAATATCCACATTTTTACTTGATTTTCCATTGTCTAAAATTTTAGAAGTTTTAAAATCGTAAACAACTTCTTTTTTTATGAAAATATCATTTGGGTCAAATTTAATTTCATATAGATTTGTAAATTCGTTTTTCATATCTCTTTTTTGAATAACAATAATTACATTATTTTTAGGATAAGGCATAATTACACTTTCATAAAAACTTCTATCTGTTTTTTTTGCTTCATCTGTGGCTTGCCATTCCTGAAAAAGTGTAGCATAACCTTGTGAAAAAATTAATATTTCACCTGTAGCATCATACACCATTAACCTAAACTCTCCATAATTAAAAGGGTCTATTGTATTTGTTTGTGAGCCTCCCCAATATTTTTCTTCTTTAAATTGCTCAAAATAAATAAACTCTTCTTCACTGTTTCCTGCATGAATATAATCAAATCTTAAAGTTTTGGTTGTAAAATATTCTTCAAAATTGATATTTTGTGCAAAAACACCTCCTGCTAATAATATAATTAAACTAATAATTGGAATTTTTTTCATTTTTTTAAATTTTATAATTGAAGTGGTTGTTTATCAGTAATATATTGAGAATAATAATTGTGTCAAAGTAAAAAAACTGTTACAAAGCGGAAACTTTATAATGATAAAATCTAATATTATTGGGGTAGCATAAAATTGCTTTTTTACCTTACAAGGTTTTGCAAAAATAAAAAATATTATGAACTTATACGTTTTTATTCTATTTTTTTCGTATCTTTGTGAAAATTTTAAATTAAATAAATTATGCCAGAAATATGTCGATTTTATGGAATAATTATTCAAATGTATTATAAGGAACACAATCCCCCACATTTTCATTTTACTTATGGAGAATATAAAGGAATTATGTATCTTAAAGATGGAATAATTGAAGGAAAAGCACCTGGAAAAGTATTGAAGAAAGTAAATGAATGGTACGAAATTTATAAAGAAGAATTATTAGAAAATTGGAATATTGCCCAAAATGGGAAAATTTATAATAAAATTAAACCTTTAAAATAAAAAAAATGGTTTTACATATAAAAGATGTAGATTATATTAAGGACTATAAGCTACAATTAACATTTAATGATAATAAAAAAAAAATAGTTGATTTACAAAATCATTTAGACGGAGAAATTTTTAAACCACTAAATGATTTGAATTTTTTTAGACAATATGGTTTAACAAGTTGGACTATCGAATGGTCAAATGGTGCAGATTTTGCTCCTGAATTTTTATACGAAATAGGACAGGAAATTAAAAATTAACAGTTCTCATTTTCATTTTAGTTGTTGTTTATTACTTCCGAGTTATTTAAATTATATACAAAAAGGTTACTCACACAATCAAGTGTAATTCAGCATAAAACATACCTAATTTGAAAGGGCTTTATAAAAAAAGGGCGTTTTTCACGAGTGTCAAGTTCAAGGCTTTTTTAAAATATTAGAATTAAAGTTTACCTTTGTAAATGAGCATTTTAATATTTCAAAAGTAACGAAGAAATTGATACTCGTGAAAAATGCCAAAAAAAGCAATCAGAAACTGTATCATTACCCACGCCTTTTTATTTCTTTACTATTCCAAGCGTGGTTAACACCAAAAAAATTAACTCGCTTTATTCATGAATTTTAGACCTGTACAATCAAAAAAAAATGTAATTTTGAATAGGAATATTCTTTTTTTTCACAACAAAAATTTGGCATTTTTCATAAATGCAAATACTGGATAAACTGTAATACAGACCATTAACACATAGTCTGATGTAGATAAAATCAATGCTAAATCAACATTTAAGCAATATAATAATTATGCCTCCAAAATTTTCACTAACTCAACCAAAAGCTCTTTTTTATCTTGTGAAATAATTTCCAAACAATCTTTTAGTTTTATTATTTCTTTGTCAATTATTTCTTTGTCATATTTATGCTCAATATTTTCAATAACAGTGAAAGCATCAAAGGCGATTTCAAAATCTTCGTTAATAAAAAGGTCAACAAAAACAGAGAGATATGGCGAAAAATCTAATCTCGAATTCCAACAAATAGTTAACAAATCTTTTTTTATAGATTTATAATTTTCCTTTTTTATATAATCAATAATATATTTTGTGTTTTCATTGTTGTTTATATTACATAGCATGTTGAAAATGTAATTTTTAATTTCTTCTTCTTTAAAATTTTTGTAAATATCAAATATATATGGTAAATAAGTATAATTTCCTTTTATTTGTATTTTTTCAAAAGCCGATAATATATCTTTTTTTTTATCTGATTTTAACAGTTCTAATATTTTTTTATTCTCTTGCATTTTTTCAATAATTTTTTTTTAATTAAATAATATTATAAATATTTTAAACAATATATTTTATAATTTCACATTTTAATACTATAAATTTTTTTTTTATTTAAAACTTATTAAAATATATAATTTACCAACAATTCTATAAATATAATAATATCAAGCTATTTACATGTTTGTTAAAGAACAAAAAAGCTAAAACAACCAGTTTTAATGGTGTATTATTTAATTTAAAATGACAAAATAAAACACACTAAAAGTAAAGGCGAAATTACAAAATACAAAAATAATTAAAATACTTAGAATTTTGTTTTTTTTTTACAGTAAAATTATATTAATTTTGTGAAAATTTTAACAATAAAAATTTTAACCATAAAAACCATGAAAAACAAATTAATTTTACCTATAATTATTTTATTACTAGCACTCACTCTATCTTGTGAAATGAATAACGGCAGTGATAACAATAATAAAAACGATATTTTAACAAAAACATACAACATAGATTCTATAAACGGTGTTGGAGAACAGATTAAAGAAGTGTTTTATTCGCTACCCTCACCTATTGAAATGGCAATGATAATGAAACATGCCGATGCCGAGTTTCTGCCAGAAATACTTAATGAGCAAAAAAATCTGCAGAACTATGCAACCACTGAAGCTATGGCAGTTAATCTTGGAATTTATGGTGCCGATTTAAGTTTTTCAAGTTTATTTGAAGAAAAACAATACACATTAGAATATTTTTATTCTGTAAAAAAACTTGCAGACAATCTCGGAATTCTTGAAGCGATGAACGACAGTACCATGAAAGCAATTGAGACAAATGTGTCGGATACAGATATTTTAGTAAGAATAATTTCAGACTCATTTTTCCAATCAGATGCTTATTTAAAAGAGACAAAAAAAGAAAATATAGCAACACTTATTGTACTTGGAGCTTGGATTGAAAGTTTGTATATTGCTATACAATTAACAGATCAATCAATTGAAAGTTTAGATATGGTACAAAGAATAATTGACCAAAGACTAATTTTAGAAAATGTTATCCTTTTACTATCAACTGTTGAAGACGAAAAAATTAAAACACTTTCACAAGAATTTCCAAGTATTGGAGAAAGCTTTAACAATATGATTACAGTAGAAAAAAAAGAAGTGTATGACGAATATGCAGACACTATGCGAATAAAAACAATAACCAAATACGATATTACACAAGAAAAATACACAAGTTTATATAAAAAGATTTCGAATGTAAGAAATAATTATATTTCATTAAACTAATAACACTAATTTTTTAAAATATGAAAAGGAAATATAAAATTATAATTAGTATATTTATTGCAATGGCAATAATTCAAAGTTCTAATGCCCAGTGCCGTGAATATATAAAAGCTATGGCTGGTATGCAGTTAAATCCCTATGTTTTAGATGGGAATTTTCTTTCGCCAGAAATATACGAAGGAGAGCAAGTAGAACTTACACGCACATTTCTCCAAGGTCAAAAATATAAAATTATGCTTATTGGAATGGATATGTTTGAAAGAAAAATAACTATTACAGATAGTGATGGTTTTATTATTTTCAAAAATTACCCATCTAAAAATAGCGAAGAAGCTCGATATTTTGAAGACATTAATGGAGATCAAATCATGAATTTTGGTTCAACCTATTTTGAGTTTACAGCGGAAGAAAGTCAAAATCTAACAATTAAAGTTGAAATAGAACAAATTGCAAAAAAGAAAAAACATAGACTTAAAGGTTGTTTAGGAATAGTAGTTGGGTTTGCTACATAATATTTATTAACAAAAGAAGAGTATAACTAATGCGAAGAACATCAAGTTATGAATATTAAAACAAACAACCGATTTTTGAAAATTAGTTTTATTTGATTTAGGTATATTTGAAAATGAAAATTATCGAATTACAAAAACTTTGGGAAACAGAAAAAGAATTCTATCAAGGCAAAGAGATTGGGAGTGGAGTGCAATTTTTTGTGAAAAAAGTTTTACAAAACGAAAATTTATTTAATTTAAAAGCAGGAAAACTTTCCACTTCTGATATTGACCGTAAATTTGAATACTTAGAAGAACATTCAAAAAAAAACAGACGTGCAGATATTGTAATTTACGTAAACAGCGAAATAATAATACCCCTTGAAGTTGAAAGAAAAGACAACATAGACAAAGGAGTTGTTCAAATATTTCAATATCAAAAAGATTGGCAAAAAAAATTAGGAATATTAACAGATGGTAACGAATGGCGATTCTATAAATCAAGCCAATACAAAACATTTTATATAGCAGATATTTTAAACAATGCAAAAGATTTTGTAACTTATTGGAATTATTATATTAAGCCTCAAAACTACTATTTAGAGCTTTTTGATAGTAATAATCAACTTTTAAATAACCAATTAAACCTGAATTTTTCAAAAAATAGACTTATTTTCTTTGATGAAGTTACACAACTGATTAGTAATTTTAAAATAAAATTAAAACTAATTGGTGTTTTTGACCAAAACGAAAATGAAAAAACCGCCATTGAAACCTGTTATTCGTATCTTATTCAGTTTATTTTATACAAAGTATTAATAGATAATGATTATTCTAATTTTAAAAAAGACTACGACCATACTGTTAGTAAAATCAAAAAAGCTATTAAAGATGCAGATTTCTATTCCATTATTATAAATGAAATTAAAAATATTTCTGAATTTATTACAGAAAATGTTTATCAACCCTTTAAGAATGAACAGAAAATTATCAACCAAAAATTAGCAGAAAAAATAAGAAAAGATTTGAATATTGAAGATATTGCTCCTTGGCTTGATATAATTTTATTTATAAACAGATATAATTTTGCTGACTTAAAAAACGAAATATTCGGATTTATATACGAAAACTTTTTAAAAGATTTATATAATAAAAATAGTAAAGGTCAGTTTTTTACCGACCCTGATGTTGTGAATTTTATGTTAGATAAAATAGGGTTTACGCCAAAAGAGCTTAAGCAAAAAGCTATTAAAAATGAAATTTCTATAATAGACCCAAGCTGTGGAGCTGGAACATTTTTGTATAGTTCTGTTGATAGGATTATTGAAACTTTTGATGACGGAACCAAACGTCAAGGAAACTATATAAAATCGCTTGTTCTTAAAAATATTCTTGGTATTGATATTGAAGAATTTTCGTTATACTTGGCAGAGATGAATATTATAATGCGACTTTTACCATTGATTATTAATGATAAATATCAAAATTCAATTTCCGAAAAACTTAAAATATTTAAAACAAAAGATAGTATTTCTGAGTTTTTAGATACATACATAACAGCAGAGGAAGAAGAAATTAATTTATTTAGTTGTTTGAAAAAAACTGCATTAGACTATCCTTCGTTTATGAGAGACCAAGATGGTTTGATAGAAATGTTTAGTTCCTTACAACAAAAAGCAGGTTTTCGTGAACGCTTTGATTATGTCATAGGAAATCCGCCTTATATCAGTTACAATCAATGTTCTAAACAAAAAATTGAATTTGTTAAAAACACTTCGATGAGTAACGTTTATGGTATTAACCTTAATACAGCACCAGGACGAATTAAAGCATACTCGCCAAAACCAAATTTATACAGTTATTTTATAGCATTAGGGTTGGCTTTATTAAAACCCAAAGGAAAAATATGCTACATTATTCCACAAACGGTGCTGATTAATGCCGACCAAGATGTAATAAGATATCACTTATCCCAAAATACTACTATAGAAAAAATAATAACTTTTGAAGGAAAAATGTTTATCGGACGTGGTTTAAAGCAAAAAAAGCCAGTTGCAACATCTTCGCTTATATTTGTAGCTCGTAAAGAAAAACCTGCAAAGAACCATAAAATTATTGTTGAAAATTACAAACCATATATTCAATCTAAAAATATTGATATTAAAGAATATCTAAATCCGAAAAACAAAACCAGTAAATCTGTAGAACAAGACGATTTAAAGAATAATATTTTCAATTGGAGTTTTTTAAAATACAACGAAACATTTGCACAAATAATAAAAACATACAATAAACACCTAACTATCAACGAATATAGAAATTCGTTAAGCAACTATGACCACATTGTTATTGATGGAAGTGTAAATTTACTTAAAAAAGATATTATAAAAGAAGACATTGAAAATGTTACTGATTATTATATAATTCCAAAAATGATTTTCGGCAAAAATAAAGCCGAGATTTTTGGATATTATAAAAAAGACGATAAAATTAAAAAAGCACAAGGAAGCCGAAATCATAATATTTTATTGCAACGCCCTTATAAAATACTGTGGAAGTACATAAATTTTGATGGTTTTTACTATACCGACACCACAAATTTAATTCCTATGTACCAACAATATTGCTTTGCTTCCACAGACAAATCAGAAATTTTATTTCTATTTGCAATACTGAATAGCAACTTTACAAAATTTTTATTAAAAAAAACATTTAAAATTGGTAACGAAGACAAATTAACATTTATACTTGGATTAACTTTCGTTAAAGAATTTATTCATATACCAAAAATAACTGACAAAAACAAATTTATAAAAAAAGAAATAATACGACAAACAGAAAAACTCATTCACTTAGAGTCGCTACAACTTAGAAACTTTGTAGATTTTACTACTTCAAAACAAAAATTTGAAAAAGTGATTGTAGAAAAAAACAATTTAGTACTAATCGATAAAAAAGGTAATACTACAGTTCAAAATATAACAAATAAAATTAATTTAGTTCAAAACATTGTTTTACAATTTGAGAAATCAACTAATATAAATTTAAGTGATTTAAAATATGCTCAAGTTATAGATTTGGAGCAACAAAATAAGATAAAACAAAATATTGAATATCTGATTTTTGCTCTATACTTTGAACCTCAATTACAAACTATAGAGTATTTAAAAGAATTGTGTGAGAAAAATAGCTATTACCAATATATTAAATGAAACATCTATAATTTATTTTAAAACACACAGGAGAATGATTAAAATACCTACCTTTAATTATCAAAAAATTGTATCCTTTATTTTTATTGCAATTTTATTTTTATCATGTAATCAAGCTGATAATAATATTGAAAAAAATATTTCCTCCGATAGTATAACAATTCATATCAGTACATTTTTGGGTAACCAATCAAGAAACTATTATGGTAACAAATGTCCTGATAGTCTGAATGTGATATGGAAATTTTACTTAGGAGAAGGATTAAGTCCCGCTTACAACACACAAAAAATATGGAAAGGAGCAGGTTGGACAGGGCAACCATTACTTGTGGAAGAAAAAGGAGAATTATTTATTATTCAAGGAGCTTTTGATTATTCATTACGCAAACTTAAAGCAGCAACTGGAGAGCTTGTTTGGCAATATAAATTCGACGATATATTAAAAGGAACTGGCTCTATTTGGGTAAACCAAAATGCCGAAAATATTGAAGATAAATATATAATTATTCAAGGAAGTAGAAAGGGATGGGACAAAACCAAAGACAGCCTGTACTGCACAAGCTTACGTGCTGTGTCTTATATTTCGGGAAAAGAAAAATGGAGAATGAACTCGGTAGCAACCGATAGTTACACCAGAGATGTGGACGCTTCTGCATTGATTATTAACGACACAGCTTATATACCATTAGAAAACGCACTGTTTACTGTTTTTGACCCAGATTATAAAAATGTGCAAGAATTAGATGGAATGATGCAACCCAAAATTTACAAACAACTGCAATATTATACCCAAGCCGACATAGACGCACACGGCGATGATCTTGTGCCAGAAGCCTCGCCTACATTATTGAAAAACAGGATTTACACACCCTCGGGAACAGGTTGGGTTTATGGTTACAATATAAACAAAAAAGAAAACGACTGGGAGTATTATATAGGTGCTGACTTAAATGGAACTCTTCCTGTTACAGATGATAATTGCTTGTTGGTATCAATTGAAAAACAATATATTGACGGCAAAGGTGGGGTTTTAAAACTTGACCCTTCTAAAAAACCCGAAGATGCTGTGGTTTGGTTTTTTCCAACACCAAATTTTGAATGGTTGCATTGGGAAGGAGGAATTGTTGGCTCAGTATCAATAAACGACAGCTACATAACAAAAGAAGAACAACATATTGCAGTGTTTATTGATATTGCAGGATATTTATATCTTATAGACCATACTCAAATAGAAAAAGACACACTTGTTGTAGCTCCAAACAATAAAGATATGTTTCCTACTCCAAAATTATTAAAAAAAATAAAAATTGTTGGTACAATTGCTACTCCAATTATTATTAATGATAAAATAATTGCTCCAACAGATGAAGGACTTTTTTTATATCAAATTATTATTGATAATAACAAAAATGTTGATTTAAAGCTACTTGATAAAATTGATGATATTTCAATTGATGCAACTCCAATTGTTTGGAATGGAAAAATTTATATAGCAGCCTTAGACGGATATTTGTATTGTTTGGGAAATTAGTAATTTTTTTTTGCAACTAAAAAAAAAAAATTGTATCTTTGTGGTGTAGATAAAAAATAAATACCCATCAAACTTGTCTGTTTTTTTCTTTTTTAAAAAGAAAAAACAACAACATATTCTGGAGCTACTTATTATTTTATTTACACAAAATATTTTTTATCTATAATTAGTGAAAAAGAAAAAACAACGAACACCAATCTACTTGTTTATTTTGTCCTTTTAAATAATTTAAACAGTCATTAAATAGCGAGCTATTTGCAAATTATTAAAAAACAAAAAAACGGTGTATATTGGAACTACTAATTATTTCATTTTCACTTATAATCTTTTAATTTAATTTATTATGAAAAAAAATTTCGCATTAATTTTGTTTTTAGTAGTAAGTGTTGTATGTTTTGCACAAAAAGGAGAAGTGTATTTAGACGAAGATTTATCAAATGGGGCTTTACCAACTGGTTGGACAATAGATGCTCATAGTGCTAACTGGGTTGTGTCAAATACTGCTGGAGCTGGTGGTACAGCACCAGAACTTAAATTTAACTATAGTCCAACATTCAACGGTGATTCTCATTTTATTACCCCTGAAATAAATACAGAAGGAGTTACGTCTGTTATTCTATCATTTAATCATTATATTAACCATTTTGGTTCTGGTTACAAAGTTGGAGTAGCTACTCGTTCAAATGGAGGTGATTGGACATCGGTTTGGGAAAATTATAGTAGTGTAGTTGAAAAACGAACTCTTTTAATTAGTAACAATGATGTAGGAGCTACAGATTTTCAATTTTGTTTTTACTTCTCAGGAAATAGTTATCAGATAAATTATTGGCATATAGATGATGTACTTCTTTTTGCTCCATATCAACTTGACATAGCTATGGCTTCTGTAAATACAATACCATATCAAGCCGAAGGCGACATCGAAGTAGATGCAACCATAGCAAATATAGGCTTAACAAGTATTACACAATTAGATATAAACTATCAAATTGATGATGAAACAATAGTTACAGAGCAATTAACGGGTATAGACATAGCAACAACAGAATCGTATAATTATACTTTTGCAACAACAAGTGCATTAATAGGTGGTAATTACGATTTAAAAGTTTGGGTTTCTAACATTAATGGAAATGGAGACGACGATGACGCAACTAATGATTTATTAAATTTTGATTTATCTATTGCAAGTCAAACAGTAACAAATTATCCTTTATTTGAAGAATTTACAAGTTCTACTTGCGGACCATGTGCCACTTTTAATTCAAATACTTTTACTCCGTTCTTAACCGCTCACGAAGGAGAATGTGCAGTTATTAAATACCAAATGGACTGGCCCGGATCGGGAGACCCATACTACACAGCTGAAGGAGGAGTTAGAAAAACATATTATGGAGTTAGTGGTGTACCTGCCTTATATACAGGAGGTGGCAGTACTTCAACCAGTAGTGGAGCAGTTAATACAGCTTTTACTACACAACAAAACAAATCTGCTTTTTTCTCAATAGATGCTACACATCAAATTGATGGTGATAATATTACAGTTCAAGTAGATGTTTTACCTTTTATTACTGGAACTTTTACTATGCATACTGTGGGAGTAGAAAATGTAACAACAGAAAATACTGGGAATAATGGAGAAACAGAATTTCACTATGTGATGATGAAAATGCTTCCTGATGCAAGTGGTACAGAAATAAGTTTTAATGCTGATAATAATTCATACATATCAGAAACTTATGATATGTCAACAACTAATGTGGAAGAAATGAGTGATTTATCAATAGTAGTATTTATACAAAATAATGCAACAAAAGATGTATTTCAATCTGCATGGTCGGAAGAAGCGGCAGTTCCTGAGTTAAACTATTCGGCTAACATATTTGAAGGAGCAACAGATGTACAAGTTGATGCAGATATTGAATTGTCTTTTAATCAAGCAGTTCGTTTGGTTGATGATACTGAAATAACATCTGAAAATATTACAGACTTTTTAAGTATGACATCTACAACAAAAGAAAATATTACTTTTGATGCAACTATAAATGATGCTAAAACAGGGATAACAATTAATCCAACAAATGATTTACCTGAAAATACAACTATTTCACTAACAATAGCTGCAGACGCAATTGAAAATTATGAAGATGAATTATTTGCTGGTGATACTTTTGAATTTATAACAGGAGAAGTAGTTACAGGAATAAACCCTGTTGAATATCAAATTAATATTTATCCAAATCCAGCAACTGATATAGTATATATTAAAGCTCCAAAATCACAAATTTTAATTTATAACATTCAAGGAGAACTTGTTTTTAAGGCTAATAATGTTCAAAGCATTGATGTATCAAGTTTTGCAGGCGGAATTTATTATGTGAAATTTGTAAATAATAATTTTCAAACTACTCGACTATTAAATATAGTAAAATAACTTAAAACTTAAGACCATAAACAGCAATGATGAATTGGTTTGCACATTAATTTTCTGTTGTTTATGGGATTTTGTAATCAAAACAAAGTTTTATTACATAATAATATAAATTAAAAAGAGCGATAATAATATCGCTCTTTTTCTTTTTTATTGAAGAAGTTAAATAACAAAAAGAACAAGTTTAAATCTATTATATTGTCAAACTTTGTTTTTTACAAAATATTTTATAAATAATTAAATTTTAAGGTGTAAACCAATTCTTAATTCCTAATTGCCATTTACAATGTTATCCTTATAGCTTCATCTAATTTTTTTGCAGATTCTTTTGCAGAATATTTACCCAAAGCTTTAAAGTTTGTTTTATTTTTTTTATTATGATTAATGAAATTGAAAAATAATTGCTCAATTTCTTTTGAGAAGATTTCTTCTTTTTTATTTTCTAAATAACTTGCAACATACTCAGCACAATTACATTCGTGCATAACTTGTACCGCTGTGCTTTTCTTGTGCATAATAGCAAATACTGGATTTTTGCTCAATATTGATTGATATGTTTTGGAGGCTGTATAATGTTCCTCTGTACTTCCTATAATTAAAACTCCAAAAGCATTGGTTAAAAAATTAAGGATATGTAAAAAAGGAAATCTGTCTCTAATTTCTACAACAATATCATCAATACCAGCTTCTTTGGCATATTCTGTGATTGATTTATGTGTATAACTCCCTGTTCCTACAAAAAATAATTTTATGTTATTGTCAAATTTTCCCTCTTTTTTTAATTTATAAATATTATTAAATAACAGCTTGGCAAAATATCCTGATAAAGGTAAAAAAGCTCCTGCATAAACAATAGGTTTACAATCAGTATAATCAGACCATGGATATTTTATATTTTCAATTTTAATTTCGTGGTCGTTTGGGTCAAAACCATAAGGCATGCCAACATGTGCAATTGTTTTGTTTATGAAATTTCTAACTAACACAGGTTGGTAATATGGAGTAGAAACGCCAGAAATTAAAGAAGCTTTTTTTACTGCATAAGGTTCTAATATTTTGGCTATTATGTTGCTAAAAATTGCACGAGAATTTTTCCTATTACTAATATCTCTGACCCAAGGGTCAATATAATCAATGCCATAAGGAGTGTTTGTTTTGTTGTGCAAAATACGCCCAAGAACAGCTGTATAAAAAGAAGGGATAGGTATCCAGATAAAATCAATTTTTCTGTTTTCAATAATATAAAGAGCTTCTTTTTTTAAAAACTTAAAAGCTCTTAAACCAATATCGCCAATAAATCGAGGTTTGCCAATCTGTTTTGCATCTGTGTAAATTACTTCTGTCTTGGGAGAAACAGTTTTTAATATATCTTGGTCTAATTTTTCTTCATAGTATTCCGATTTTACAGTTAATACAATAACATGCCAGTCAAAATCGGGTAAATAATTACTAATAAGCCTGGAACGATGTACTCCTGCTAAATTTGAAGGAGGCCAATGGGGGTAAATAATTAATAAATTCTTTGGCATTTTATTCTAATTTAAAAAATTTGGGCTTTTTTCATAAATGCAAATTACTGCCTTATTTTGATTATTTTAAAATCCTCATTTACAATAAGTAAACTGCGGTATTTTAAAAAAAAATGCCTTGTACTTTACACTTATGAAAAACGCCAATATTTGTTATCTTTTGTTAAGGTATTGGAAAATAATAAGTTTGAAAACTTCGTCATTATTTTTTACTTTTTTCTCTCTCAAAAAAAAGTATAGAAATAGCTCACTATTTGCAGATTTTAAGATTGAATAAAACACAAATAAAATTATTGCAAATTTAGTTTAAAAATATTAAATAAAAAATTCCTGTAGATAAAAAGATTTTGAAACTGCATGTTTTTTCATTTTCACTTAGGAATTATCAAAACATATTGCAGAAAATTTAGGAATAAATATTGTTAATCAACAGTTCGTGCAGTTTTTATAACTAATGAATAATCAAGAACTTAATAACAGGTTCATATTTGTGTTAAATACCTCAATACCTACATATTAACACATAAGAATATAAATATATTCAAAAATTGCACGAACTTATTATTTTCCAATTCCTTAAAACTTATAATATAAAGCGGTTCATTTTTTGGTAGCTTTTTTTTGTTTTGTATATTTATTTATTATCTTTGTGTAAATTAGTAACTAAAGTTTTTGCCTTCATATTTACCTGATTATTAGATAGTTATAGCTTTTCAGTAAAAACATAACACCTATATAATCAACATATTAAGTTTCTATAAAAAACACTTAATTAGCATACTGTAAGCATTTTACAAGTGGTATTACAAAAAGTTTGTTTTATGCAATTTATAAAAAAAAGTATAAAAATAGCATTTTTCATAAAAATAATGGATAAGGAATTGTCAATTTTATACTAAGTACCAATACAAAAGTTTTTACACATTTGTATTATTTTAATCTATTGGTTTATAGTAATATAATTGTATCATTGAACCATTGAATAATTGTATCATTCCTTATTTTGGTAATTGCATTTATAATTATCAATTATTTATTTTAATATGCCTAATAGTAAACTGATGTAGTTCCTTAATTAGAGCTTTGCTCAGACAAACTTTAGATTGAGCAAAGCCCAGCATCTGCAACTAAAGTTGCAGTAAAATTATAAATAAAAATTTAAATAAATATAATGAAAAAACAAAAATTAACCGAACTCTCCGAACTTGGAGAATTTAAAGTTATTGAAAACCTAACAAAAGGTTTTAGTACAGTAAACAAAAGCACTATTAAAGGTGTGGGTGACGATGCTGCTGTAATTGACAGTGCCGATAAACAAACTGTGATTACAACAGATTTACTTGTTGAGGGAATTCATTTTGACTTAACCTATTCCTCGCTCAAATACATTGGCTACAAGTCTGTTGTGGTAAATATTTCTGATGTATATGCAATGAATGCTATCCCAAAACAAATAACTGTTTCTATTGCTGTTTCAAACAGGTTTTCGTTTGAGGCTTTAAATGAAATTTATGCAGGAATTAATCAAGCATGCAAAGCCTATGGTGTTGATTTAGTTGGTGGCGACACCTCTTCTTCAAAAATAGGATTTTTTATAAGTGTAACAGCAATTGGAGAGGTAGATAAAGGTAAGGCAGTTTATAGAAACACAGCTCAAACCAATGATTTAATATGTGTTAGTGGCGATTTGGGTGCAGCTTATATGGGTTTACAATTATTAGAAAGAGAAAAATTAGTTTTTGAAAGTGTACCTGGAGTTCAACCAGATTTTTCTAATTATAAATATATTCTCCAACGACAAATGAGACCTGACGCACGAAAAGATGTAATAGAATTGCTGGCAGAAAAGAATCTTATGCCCACTTCAATGATAGATATTTCTGACGGTTTGTCTTCAGAAATACTGCATGTTTGCAATAGCTCGCAAAAAGGTTGCGAAATACACGAAAACAAACTACCAATACATGAACAAACCAAACAAATGTCTGACGAGCTTGGCATAGAGCCAACAATAGCGGCAATGAATGGTGGCGAAGACTACGAACTGCTTTTTACAATTCCTCTTTCTGATTACGAAAAGATAAAAGAATTTAAACAAATATCTATAATTGGTAATATAACCGACAAAAAAGGAAAAATGGATTTGATAACAGAAAACGGTGTTAGAGTACCAATTACAGCTCAGGGTTGGAATACTTTGGAAAACAAAAAGTAAAAATATTTTAAATAATAATTAGTTTTACTGAAAAAAAATTAGTTTTGCCATTATTTTCAGATTTTTAAATGTTTGTTACTCGCTTTTTTTTACAAAAAATTTAAAAAATCTAATTTTATAATTATTAACTTTTTAACACCTAAATTTATGAAAAAACACACCTTAATTATTGCAATTATGTTAATCACTTTTTTTGTTGCTTGCAAAAACGAATCAAAAAACGACAACAATAGCAACAACAAAAATGACAATACCGAAAACACAAGTGAAAACAATACAAATGAAGACATTAAAAATACCAATGCAGACAAAGGTATTGACTTTGTTCTGGATAGTTCTCCCTTAAGTCAAGCAGATGGAATTGATGATGACGGGGAAATATTTGAATTGGAGAATACTAATTTTAAATTGATGGTTTTTGATGGAACTCTTTACTTCCTTGATCAAGAACATAATATGTATTCGCTATCCGATGATTTATTTAAAGCCAATGACTTTAATACATCATACAAAGGAGAAGCTAAAAATATTGGTGGTAAAAATTTATTATTTATAACATGGCAATATGGTGATGCAAGAAGTGGTTTTGAAGATGGTTACGAAGAAGATTATTCAGGTTTGTTTGTAATAAATACTGACGATTTAATCTGTCTTACTGATATAGTTTATAAATCGTTTTACATGTACTACGAAGGAGATGGAAACGGCGATGAACATGCAAAAATGAGCGAAAACACCCAGTTTGAAGAAGCCGAATACTCGTACGATTTTTCAACAACAAGCAATGGTTTTAAACTAACAAACTATACTGCAAGTCTTAGTAACGATTTTTCTACTACAACTTATAGTAATTTAACAAACTATCAAGAAGGAAATTATGAGTTAAAAAATGGAAAATTTGTTTGTGATAAAAAACTACCTTTTAAAGGTGCTACTAATGGAATGTTTTTCTATGCTTCTTGCAAAAAATTAACAGACGGTGAACTTAAAAATGCGTCGAAAGGACAATTAAAAATAATGAGAAACGAAATATTTGCAAGACATGGTTTTACTTTTAAAACCGATAAAATGAAAAAATATTTTGAAGACTGTGAATGGTTTAAAGCTACAAAAAATGATGTAAATAGTGAATTATCGGACATTGAAAATGCTAATATCAAATTAATTAGTAGTTACGAAAAGAAATAAATAAAAGGTATTTTTTCTTTTCTAAAAAGATTATTTGGCGTTTTTCATAAGTGTAAAGTACAAGGCATTTTTCACGAGCATCAATTTCTTCGTTACTTTTGAAATATTAAAATGCTCATTTACAAAGGTAAACTTCAATTCTAATATTTTAAAAAAGGCTTGAGCTTGACACTCGTGAAAAATGTCAAAATATAATATTTAAAAAATATCTAATAAATTTGGTTATTAAAAATTTTGTTTCTTTATTTGTTTTTTATTTCAACAAAAAATATCAGGCGTTTTTCACGAGTATCAATTTCTTCGTTACTTTTGAAATATTAAAATTCTCATTCACAAAGGTAAACTTTAATTCTCTTATTTCAAAAAAAACCTTGAACTTGACACTCGTGGAAAACGCCAAAATATCAACACTTATTATATAATGTTTAAAACTTTCTTTACATATTTTTATTTTATCTTAAAAAAAAGGCTTTCTTTTTCTTAGAAAAGTAGAAATATGTAAAGAAAAAAGCCTCGCCAAATGACGAGGTTTTTTCTTTTTTACCAATTAAAAAAACTAAATTTAAACAAATGAACTTAAGCTCAATATTCACATTCTCTTTTGGTTTCTTTTTTTATTTCTTTCTGAACAAATCGGGGTAGAGAGCTAATATCATTATATATTAACAAAAAAAGTCCCAACATATACTGTCTGGGACTTTTTTATTTAAAAATTTTAATAATGCAAATAAACAAAACAATAAAAATAGCAATACAGGGCGAAAAAGGAGCATTTCATGAAATTGCCGCAAGGGAATATTTTAATAATCAAGAAATTGAAGTTGTAGCTTGTAGAACCTTTGCCAACGAAATACATGCAGTAGAAACAGGAATAGCCGATAGGGCAATTATGGCAATTGAAAACACAGTTGCAGGAGCTATACTCCCGAACTATGGTCTTATACAGAAATCAAATTTAGAAATAGTAGGCGAAATTTATATCAGAATAGTTCAAAATCTTATTGTTCAAAAAGGACAAAGCATAGATGATATTGAAGAAATTCATTCACATCCTATGGCTATTATGCAATGTAATCAATTTTTCAAAAAATATCCATCTCTTCGCATGGTAGAGACTTATGATACGGCCGGAAGTGTAAAAGAAATTAAAACTAAGAATCTCAAAAATGTTGGAGCAATTGCAGGAAAACTCGCTTCTGAATTATATGATTTAGAAATAATTGAACCAAGTATTGAAAATAATAAGAAAAATTATACCAGGTTTTTTATTTTAGGCAAAAAAAACATCAAAAATAAATATATTGCACAAAACAACAAAGCCTCACTTTGCTTTTCACTTCCACACAAGCCTGGAAGTCTTAGCACTGTTTTATCTACTTTTGCTTATTTTGAAATAAATCTCAGCAAAATACAATCGCATCCAATACTTGGCAAACCTTGGCAGTATTTATTTTATGTTGATTTAGTTTTTTCAGAACTAACTAACTACAATCAAGCAATTAATGCAATAAAACCGTTTGTAAAAGAAACACAAATATTGGGAGTATATAAAAAATATAGTTCAAAAAATAAAAAATAATTTATGATAATCAAGCAATCGCACCGAGCAACATTAGTTAAGGAATATTATTTTTCTAAAAAACTAAAACAAATTTCTGAAATGAAGATAGCAGGAGCAGAAATAATTAATTTAGGAATAGGAAATCCAGATTTGGCACCACAAGAGGAAGTAATAAATACACTTGTTGTGTCTTCGATAGATAAGTTAAATCATGGTTATCAACCATATACAGGTATTGATACATTAAGAAAAGCTTTTGCAGAATGGTATAAAACTTTTTTTGAAGTTAAAACAGATTATAAAACAGAAGTTTTGCCACTTATGGGGTCAAAAGAAGGAATTATGCACATTTCTCTTGCTTTTTTAAACTCTGGCGATTCTGTTTTAATTCCCAATCCTGGTTATCCAACCTACTCTTCGGTTACAAAAATTGCAGGGGCAAACATAATTGAATACAACCTTTTGGAAGAGAACAATTGGATGCCAGACTTGGAAACTATTGAAAAACAAGACTTATCAAAAGTAAAACTAATGTGGATAAACTATCCTAACATGCCAACAGGAAAACCTGCATGTACAAAATTTTATGAAAAAGTTATTGAATTTGCACACAGAAATAAAATTTTGATTTGCAATGACAATCCATATAGTTTTATTCTTAATAACAAGCAACTAAGTATTTTATCGGTTGAAGGAGCAAAAGATGTTGCTCTGGAGTTAAACACTTTGAGTAAATCTCAAAATATGGCAGGTTGGCGAGTAGGAGTTTTATTTGCAAAAAAAGAATATATAAAAACAGTTCTAAAAATAAAAAGCAACATGGATTCAGGTATGTTTTTACCTATTCAACTTGCTGCTATTAAGGCGTTAGAATGTAATAAAGATTGGTATGCGAAAATTAATAAAACCTACAAAGAACGACGAATTTTAATTTGGAAAATTTTGGATAATTTGAATTGTTCGTATGACAAAACAAGTGTAGGAATGTTTGTATGGGCAAAAATCAGTAATCAATTTAGTTCGAGCATAGAATTTTCCGATTATTTATTAAACAAATATCATATTTTTATTACTCCTGGAAGTATATTTGGCTCAAATGGGGATAGATATATTAGAATTTCGCTTTGTAGTAATAAAAATATTTTATTAGAAACACTTAAACGAATTAACTCTCATTGAGGGTTTTTATAGCTAACACATTGTCAAAAAAGAACTTCGGAAACTGCGTCATTATTTTCCAATTCCTTAAAAAATTTGGTAGCGTAAATTAATGGATACTTAACTAAATTTTTAGATAAAAATGTAACTCCAAGCTCCAGCTTGGAAGAAGACGATGTTTTACTAAAGATATAATTGTTAGCATATCATCTATGTAGCCAATTCTACTTTTTTCCAAGCTGGAGATTGGAGTTACATTTAAGTCAAAAATTTACCCACACAAGGAAATGATTGAATTTTAATAAATAAACAAATGAAAATAACAATAATTGGAGTAGGTTTAATAGGAGGCTCTATGGCTTTGGATTTAAAAAAAAGAGGTTTTACAACAAAAGTTTTTGGAGTTGACAATTGTACTAATAATCTGCAAAAAGCAAAACAAATAGGTTTTATTGATGATATAAAAACCTTAGAAGAAGGTGTAAACTTGGCAGATATAGTAATTTTGGCTGTTCCTGTTGATGCTGCAATAAAAATTTTACCGAAAATTTTGGATAAGCTTAATAACCAGATTGTTATTGATGTATGTTCGGTAAAAAAGAGCTTGATTGATAGTGTTAAAAACCATAAAAAAAGGAAACAATACGTGGCTTGTCATCCTATGGCTGGTACTGAGTTCTTTGGACCAGAAGCGGCTGTGAGTGAGCTTTTTGATAATAAAGTAAATATAATATGTAACAGAGAAGAAAATTGCCAAGAAGCTATTGAAAAAACAGAGAAGTTATTTACATGTCTAAAAATGAAGCTGATATATATGAATGGAGAAAAGCATGACAAACATGTTGCTTATGTTTCGCATATTTCACATATTAGTTCTTTTGCATTAGCAATTACGGTTTTAGATGTAGAAAAAGAAGAAAAACAAATTTTTAATCTTGCAAGCGGTGGCTTTGATTCTACTGTTAGATTGGCTAAAAGTTCAAAAAATATGTGGTCGCCAATTTTTCAAAATAACTCTGAAAATATTTTGGAAGTTCTTGATAACTATATTTTTCAGCTTGAAAAAATTAAAAGTTCTATAAAAAATAATAATAATTCTGAAATAATTGAATTTATTGAAAAAGCAAACCAAATTAAAAAAATAATTTAAAAAAATAGATATGAACACAAGTATTGAAATATTAGAAAACTGGAATTTAAAAAACTCTGACCGTCCAATAATAATTGCAGGACCGTGCAGTGCTGAGAGTGAAGAACAAGTAATTTCTACAGGCGATAAATTGCATGCTGTTGGTGTTAGTATTTTTAGAGCAGGTATATGGAAACCAAGAACCAGACCAGGTTGTTTTGAGGGAGTTGGCTCGGTTGGGCTGGATTGGATGAATACTGTAAAAAAAAGAACAGGAATGCTGCTAACTACCGAAGTAGCAAATGTTAAGCATGTTTACCAAGCCTTAAAAGCAGGTGTTGACATACTTTGGATTGGTGCAAGAACAACGGCAAGTCCTTTTGCGGTTCAAGAAATTGCCGAAGCACTAAAAGGTGTTAATATTCCTGTGATGGTGAAAAATCCTGTTAATCCAGATATAGATTTATGGTATGGAGCTATTGAAAGATTGCACAATTCTGGAATAACAAAAATAGCTGGCTTGCACAGAGGGTTTTCTGGATTAAGTAAATCCAAATTCAGAAACGACCCGCATTGGCAACTACCAATAAAACTACGACAACGAATAAAAAACATTCCAATGTTTTGTGACCCAAGCCATATTGCTGGCAACAAAGAGTTAATTCCTGATATTTGTCAAAAAGCGATGGATTTGAATTATGCAGGATTAATGATTGAATCTCACATAACACCAGATAAAGCACTTAGCGATGCGAAACAACAATTAACACCTGTACAATTAAGTGATTTACTAAACAATCTGATTATAAGAGACAAAAAGGCAAAAAACACGAAAGTAAATGAGAGTTTAGAAGAGCTAAGAGTAAAAATTGATGAATTTGACGATATTATTTTTGAAGCTTTAAGTAACAGAATGGAAATTTCCAAAGAAATTGGAATTGTTAAGAAAGAAAACAATATTAATATTATTCAAGCAACCAGATGGAGCAACATTTTGAAAGATGCTTTGGAGAAAGCTCAAAAGAATGGTTTGAGTAAAAAATTTATTATTAATTTTTATGAATTAGTTCATCAAGAATCTATAAATCTTCAAAACGAAGTGCTGAATAGGAATTAAGAATTAGGAATTAAGAATTAGGAATTAGGAATTGTTTTACTCTTATTTACATGTTTCATATATATTAAAAATAGTTGACACATTTTTTATCAATTGCACATGCTTAGCTTTTTATATGAAACTAATCAGGTGTAAACCAATTCCTAATTCTTAATTCTTAATTCTTAATTTCTTCGTTAACAGGTTCGTTGTTTTCTGCATTTTTAGTTTCTTCGTTAACAGGTTCGCTGTTCTCTGCATTATTAGTCTCCTCGTTAACTGGTTCGCTGTTTTCAGATTTTTCTTTTTCTGCTTTTTGTTTCTCTAACTCCTCGGCTACCTTTTTCTCTTCCTCTTCAATATCTTTTTGAGTTATTAGGTCGTTATGAATAAATAAATTATACCACTTAATAATTCGTTTCATATCCGAAACATAAACTTTCTCTTTGTCGTAAGTAGGCAAAACTTCTGCGAAAAGCCCCTTAAGTTCATTTGAAGATGAATTATATTTTATAGTTTTTTTTCCTTCTTCTTTTTTAAATAAACTAATAAAAATTTTTTTTAGTGGAACTTCTCCTTCTTCTGCATAAATGGCAATATCCTCCAAAGAGCTAATTCTTGAAGAAGCATAAGCCTGCATTCTTTTTTTAGTAACTATTGATTCTACTATTATTCCTGTACGAGCTTGCGCCACCAACTTGTATAAATCTGGATAACCAGAAATTGACAAAATATCTTTTAAGTCCATGTAATAAAAATATTATTTGTTTAATAACTAAAAATAATTTCAAGATTTTTTATATATGTATTATTAAAATACAATTACATACTTGCTTATATCCAAGACATTACAACTATTCAATAGCTTTCTCATTTGTTTTGGAATTGCAAATTTAAAAAAACTTAATGTAATAACGGCAAAAACACAACAATATTTTTTAATTTTGCCAATTCTAAAATATTTTAAATATGAAATTTTCCATTATTATACCTGTTTACAACCGCCCTGACGAAATAGAAGAATTATTAGAATCGTTAAAAAATCAAACATTAAAAAATTTTGAAATTGTTATTATTGAAGACGGCTCGGTAAAAGATTGTAGAAGTGAAGTAGAAAAGTATTCTAAGATACTTGATATTAAATATTTTTTTAAGGTAAACACAGGACCTGCAAAAACTCGAAATTATGGTGCAGAAAAAACATCTGGCGATTATCTAATATTTTTTGATTCCGACTGTATTATTCCTTCTGATTATTTTGAAATAACCACCAAACAACTTGAAAAAGAAAATATTGATGCTTATGGAGGACCAGATGCCGCACATGAATCTTTTTCTGCTTTGCAAAAAGCTATTAATTATTCTATGACTTCTTTTTTTACTACAGGAAATATTAGAGGTGGCGAAAAAATTGATAAATTTTATCCTCGTAGCTTTAACATGGGAATAACAAAAGAGGCTTGGCATAAGGTTGGAGGATTTCCTGTTACAAGCATGCACCCTGGAGAAGACATGGTGTTTTCTATTGAAATAATAAAACAAGGCTTTAAAACTAAGCTATTTAAAAATTCCAGTGTGTTTCACAAACGAAGAAATACGATAAGAACTTTTTTTAAACAAGTATCTGGTTTTGGACGAACAAGATATATAATTTCAAAGGTATATCCTGAAACTTTTAAAATATTTTATTTAATTCCAAGCGTGTTTACAATTGGTGTGTTTTCTTTAATTATAATTTCTATTTTTTTTCAATTATTTTTATTACCAATCGGAATTTATTCGTTGTTAATATTTTTTGATTCATTAATAAAAAACAAAACAAATTTTAAAGTTGCATTTTTATCTGTATTTACAAGTTATATTCAATTAATAGGATACGGCACAGGATTTATTTCTGCAATTTTTAAAGGCGATGTTTATGGAGTTTATAAAACTGGTTTTTACAAATAAGGCATATTAAAATAAATAAT
>JAOZTW010000166.1 GCA_029938985.1 Bacteroidales bacterium
ACAAACTTTTTGTAATACCACTTGTAAAATGCTTACAGTATGCTAATTAAGTGTTTTTTAGGAAAACTTAATATATTGATTATCTGGGTGTTGTGTTTTTAATAGAAAACTACAACTATCTAATAATCTGGCAAATATGAAGGCAAAAACTTTAGTTATTAATATTTGGAGTTTTAATAAAATAAAATACACTTTAATAGCTTTGCAAGTAGCTTACAAGTTAGTTGATACTTATTATATTGAGAATTACACTTCAGAAATTGAGAAGTTTATAAATAGTTTTCCTCAGAAAGGTAACTGTATAATCAATGTTAACTAAAGTAATTGTTGAAACTCCAGAAATTTCAACTGACAAACAATTTTATAAATGGTGTAAAAAAACATTTAGGGAATTAGATGAGTATTAGGTATAAAAACCCACATTATTCATAAATGCAAATTACAGCGTTATTATTTTTTTTTTTTCGTTTTCCCTTTTCGTTTTTTTGTTATTTCATTATCTGTTTTTGGAATAGATGCTTCTACAATATTATCAATAAACATATTAAAATTACCAATTTCTGAACCCATTAACCTGTTTCTATCAACAACATTTGAAACCTCTATACCAATTATTATTATATCATCAATTTGTACATATTGTTTACCATTAGCTTTATAGTGCGAAATCCATTCAGTAAATGTTTTTTTAAGTATTGCTTTCTGCTCTACCATTGTTTTTTGGTAATTGGATAGTAACAAATTTTTAAAATTTTTAGTTTTATATTTCCTACCTTTTTCACCACCAAACTGATCAACAAAACCATCAGAGAAGGTATATAATTTATCACCTTTGAGAAGTTGAAATGCAGTATTTGTAAAATCTTTTTCTCTAATATAAATCCCAATAGGTTGTTTATCTGCCTTCAGTTCAATTAAGGTTAGCTCATCTTGTTTATTTAGATTTGTTAACTTAATTCTTTTATTCTTTTCAAATTTACTTTTAAGTTCTTCTGTAACTTTATTTCTAATAATGTATAAAGGGTTGTAAGCACCTGAGAATTGTAATATATTAGTCTCTTCATTTATTATATATAAAGCCAAATCCATACCATCTTTTTGCTCTCCCGACGCTCCTTTTTGTCCTAATGCCTTTTTTACCCTTTTCCTCATTTTATTGAGTATCATCGCAGGATTATCAAGATTTCTGTTAGTTACTGTTTCATTAAGAAACGATGTACCCAGCATACTCATAAAAGCTCCTGGTACTCCATGTCCTGTACAATCTGCAGCTACAACAATAATATAATTATTAATTTTTTTAATCCAAAAGAAATCTCCACTTACTATATCTCGTGGTTTAAAAAGCACAAAATAATTGTCAAGTATTTCATGTATTTCATCATCGCCAGGTAGTACTGCTCTTTGAATTTTTTTAGCATAATTTATACTTGCTACTATTTCATCACGTTGATGCACAATTTCATTCCTATGTTTAATAATCTCCTCATTTTGAGCAATTATTTCTTCATTTTGTTGATTAATTTCTTCATTCTTTTCCTCCAATACTTGATTAGCTTTTTGTTTGTCTCTCAAATTTTTGAAAATATAGATTGCAAATATAAACATTAAAATCAAACCTCCAAGAAATACAAATATTAATATTCTTGCTCTTTTTTGTTTTGCTTTATGTGCTATTTCATCTTTTTCGTGTTTTAGTTCCTGCTCTTTTAATTGAGAGTTAAACTGGTTTGTTACCGAAAGTTTTGTAATAGCATTTGCCATATTTTCACTTTGCAAACTATCTTTTAAAGCAAAATATAATTTATTGAATTTTAATGCTTTAGACATTTTATTTTGATTTTCATAAATTATAGTTAAATTCTCACAAGAGGTCATTGCAATTAATGGTGTAGAATTTTTTTTTGCAATTTCTAAAGCTTCAATTGAATATTTTTCAGCTTTTTTAAATTCATTACTTGCCAAATAATAAGTTGCAATAGAATTATATGTTGACGATATTCCAAAGCTATTATTGAGTTCTTCCCATAATTCTACTGTTTCTAAATAATATTCTAATGATTTTTTTTGTTCTCCCATTCTAAAATATATCAACCCAATAGCTTGATTAGCTTGTGCTAATGTTTTTAGGTCAACATTTTGCTCATTTAGCTTTACTACTTCCAACGAATAGTACAGTGCTTTTTCATATTTCGGTTCAGTATAACTTGAATAAACACTTGAAATTCTATTGTAAGAACCAGAAATACCTGTTTTATTATCAAATAATTCAAATATTTTTAAAGCTTTTTCATAATAATCCAATGCTTGCTTATAACTTGTTTCTCCTTGTTGAAAAAAAACAAGACCAACTCTATTATATAATTTAGCAACTCCCAATGTATCACCAAGTTGTTGTCTTATTTCAATGCTTTGATAAAAATAATCAAGAGCCTTATCATATTCGCCTTGTTGATGAAAAATACTTCCAAGATTTCCAACTACTTTTGACTTACCAACCATTCCTTTAATTTCTTCATATATTTCAAGACTCAAATTATAATACCCATAAGCATCAGCATATTTATTATTTAGATAGTGAATATCTCCAAGATTTTTTTTTGCAAGTGCTTGACCATTACGAAATTCTATTTTTTCAGCTAAATCGTAAGCCTCGTTTGCAAATGCAACAGCTTGGTCAAAATCAGTTCTTCTTAATTTTTTGCTGAGAGTATTCAAATTATTTACTTTTAAAGAATCTTGAGCTTGAGTTTTAGTATATTCTATAATACTATCAATCTGAGGATTATATTGGGCAAAAACCGAATAGCTAATTATAGTAAAAAATAAAAATAAAATGCTTTTAATTTTCATCAGTTTAAATTTTGAAATTCAATTATCTCCTTGTGTAGAGAAAATTGGCGTTTTTCACGAGTGTCAAGTTCAAGGCTTTTTTTAATTAATAGAATTAAAGTTTACCTTTGTAAATGAGCATTTTAATATTTCAAAAGTAACAAAAAAATTGATACTCGTGAAAAACGCCAGAAAATTTTAGTGCGTTTGCGATAAACCCCTCTACGAGGGTTTGATTAATTGAAATTAATTAACAATCCTGAATTATTCAAATTTAGGAATAGCTAAATTAGTTTGGCTTTTTTCACGAGAGTCAAATTTAAGGCTTTGTTTAATATTAAAATAGAAGTTTACCTTTGCAAATGAGCTTTTTAATATTTAAAAAAGTAACAAAGAAATTGATACTTGTGAAAAATGCCAATAGTTTTAAAACTAAAAATTATAGCTTTACAAACAATTACTCCAAATTTTGAACCGTTTATTTGAATAAATCATTTTTTTGATTTAATGAGTACTCATAGCAATTCAATCATTAAGGCATTAAAAATTATTGAAGCTTGAGTTTACTCCTGTAACTGTGTACTTTAATAATTCAAAAAAAAAATTGACCTTTGATGCGAGTAAAACAGAATTGTTTAATCTTCATTTTCTGGTTCTATTGCCTCTTCATTTGCTTGTTTTTGATGCCTGTTGCAATAGTGATTTGAATTTGAAGTTTTATTTTTACAGCGTTTTCCTGTACTTTTTGCATGTCCTTTACATTGAATAGAATTTGAGGATTCGGAATCAGAAGCTCTTGTTATATTCACTTTTACATAGTCCCAAACATACAAACTATCTTCAAGAATGTTTTCTAAACTGTCGGGTAAAGCTGTAAAAAAATCAATATTTGTTCTGGATTCTATCTCGTTTATTGTAACGACATAATCTGATATTTTATTTTCAATTTCTTTATTAGGGAAAATAAATCCAATCATTTTTTCTTCGTCAGTAGGGTCGTAAATTGCTTTATAATAATATCCTGGAACCGTTACTTCATTTTTTCCAATTGTCTCAATATTGTCTTCAAAAATTGGACCCGAAACTACATGAAGTTTTCCTTCAATCATCACCCAACTTCTTACCTGACCTTCAAGTTGTTTCCATTTGCCTCTATTTAATTCGGGAGCTTGTGGCGACATGTTTGACATATAAAAGCTCTCATTCATAGCTTCTTGGTTTATTGTCATAGAAGCAGCAGGACAAAGATGTCCTCTATCATATCCTGTTTTACTATAATCTTTACTCGCAGCAGATTTGCTTTCCACCAAAGGGTCACTTTTAAAATTATTTTTCCTTTTGGCAGGACCAGTAAGATTTTCTGGTGTTAATGTGTAGTAAACCCAAAGTGCTTGTTCGTGTTCTTCTGAGTACTCTAAATCATAATATTGATGTTTTACAATTGATGAATCAGTAAACGGTGCTAACAATGAATCTTCTAACGATTGAGCAAACACAAAATTTACGGAGAGTAACAAAACGATAAATAAAGATCTTTTTTTCATGGTTTTTTTATAAAAAAAATAATTGCAAAATTAAATAAAAAAAATTAAATGAAAAATTATTTATTTATTATATTAAATTCTGTTCTTCTATTTTCCTGAAATTCAGTTTCTGTACAAGGTGCAACATTACAATCACAATCATTAACTGGCTTTTTAGAACCATATCCTTTTCCATATATTCGTTCAGGTTTTGTTATTCTTTTTTTAATATAATCAGCCGAGGCTTTGGCTCTTTGGTCCGACAATCGACTGTTATATTCCATTGAACCTCTACAATCGGTATGAGAAGAAAGTTCAATTTTCATTGTTAGATTATTATTCATCAACAAAACAATTTTACCAAGTTCTTTTTCCGCTTCTTGTCTAATATCAAATTTTTCGTAATCAAAATAAATTGAAATATTTTCCATTTTTGCTAAATCAATACCTACCTCGTGTTTGTAAATTTCAATTTCCACAATATATTGTTTATTTTCATTTAATACCTGCTTATAATTGATTTCTTGAGTAATATATCCTTCTTTTTCTACTCTTATATTATAATTTATGTTATTGTTTAATTTATTGTTTGATAGACTTTTAATATATTTTCCCGAAGTTAATATTAAAGTATCGTCGTTTTGTTTTGCAATATTATCTATTAGAGTAATTTTTATATTTTCGGCAAAACTACCATCAGTTTTTTCTTTTACTATACATAATAACGAAAAATTAGGAATAAGATTAAGCACAAGGTTTGAAATAATTATATCATCTGGCACATTGGTATTTACAATATTTTTATCCTCATAGTATTTTTCTTTATTTCCAAGAAGTTTATAACTTCTATCTTTATTTACCGAAAAACTATATTCTCCTGTTTCATTTGTTACCACTGTTTTTAAAAGTTGTTCGTTATCATCATAAATTGAAACTTCTGTATTTGCAAGCATATTATTTTTATTATCTTTTGCTATTCCCGAAATAATTTTTTTGGCAAAAGGTTTTTTCATTGTAAATTTATAAATATCATCATCACCTTTTCCATCTGGACGATTAGACGAAAAAAAACCACTTTTTTGTTCTTTATTTAAGATAAATGAAAAATCATCGAAATTGCTATTTATTGGAGCACCAAGATTTTCAGCTTCACCAATTGGCATTCCATCTTTTATTTTTATTACAAAAACATCCAAACCTCCAAGTCCAGGTTTACCATCAGAAGCAAAAAACAGAAACCCATCGGGATGATAAAAAGGGAATAATTCTTTGCCATTTGTATTTACCTTTTCACCTAAATTAACAGGTTTAGTCCATTTCGCTTTTCCTTTACGAAAAGCAACATATAAATCAATATTTGATTTTGATTTATCTTTTTTCTTTGTTTTATCGTTTCTAATATCAGCAGCAAAAAACATCATATTTCCATCAAGACTTAGCGATGCTTGTGCAGACGAATATTTATGACTACTAACAGATGCTATTCTGGGTTTACTCCACTTTTCATTCTTTTTTGTTGAATAATATAAATCAAGTTTGTACAATTTTTCTTTACCAACTTTTTTGTTACTATTAACAGTAAATACCATAAAATCACCAGCTTCATTAATAGTCAATGGTCCTTTATGATATTTTGCCTTAAAAAATTCTAAAAAAGGTTCACGATTTACAATTTGCATATTGTTATCCAAACTGGCTGAATATAAATTTAAATATGGTAAGTTATTCCATTTCCAATTTTTTTTCAATGCTCCATTGTCCGATGATGTATAGATAATTTCTTCTCCAAAATACACCACTCCAAAATCTGTATGTTTAGAATTTATATCAAGGTTTTCAATTTTAATTTCATATTTATTTTTTTGCAAAGATTTATAAAACACAGTGTTTTTTGAGTTATGTGTAATATTATCAGCTTGGTTTATTGCCACATAATATTTATTTCTCCATTCTTCGGCTTTTGTATATTTTTTATTGATAGCAAGCACAGATGAATATTTATATAAATCTAAATCAGTATGTTCTTTTGAATTTACAACTAAGGAATAATATTGTTCCGATTTTTCATAGCTTCCCAAACAAAAATAAGATTCAGCAAGATTTCTATTAACTCTTGTAGTTTTTTCCTTAATAAATTCATATTTTACAACTGCTTCTTTAAATGAATATGAGGCAAAATAATGGTCTCCCATTTTTTCGTTCCAAGATTGTTGAGAATATATAAAATTAGAGAAAATAATTATTAGGAATATAGTAATTAGCGATTTCATGTTTTTTTTTTTTGTAGTTTATATATTTAGAGAAAATAATAAGTAGTTGTAAAATATGCCTTTTGAATTTTTTAATAATCAAATAATCAATAAATATAAGCTGTTTATTGGCTGTTTTAATTAAGGATAAAATAAACAATTAGGCTGGAGTTTCTTATTTTTTCTTTTTCACTAAGATAATAAAAAGTAAATAAGTTTCAAAAAAAATGATTTTTTTTTGACATTTTTCAAAAATGATAAAAAGTAATTGACACTTTTTTGTTCTTTAAAAACCTTATTTTTTATTTAAAACCTTAATAGAAAAATGAATACCACAACGATTAGGCATACTAAAGCTTATTACTTTCTTACTTTCAAATAAAATAATGTTTGTAAACCATGAAAATATTTTTTTACTAAGGTTGAAACCCCAAAAAATAAGGTTTTAAATAAAGAAAAGAGTCAACCGATAAATGAAAAATATTTTTTTATAAAACTTCAAAATATAACAGATAAATTAGTAGCCAGTTCGTCTAAATATTGTATTAATTGTTTTAAGTATCAATATAATATCCAACTTTAGAGACCAGTTATCAATATACTCAAGATCGAGTCGCATCCATTCGTCAAAGCCTATTTCGTTTCTTCCCGATACTTGCCAAATACAAGTTATTCCTGGTTTCATAGACAATCGTCTTAATTGCCATCTTTCGTATTGTTTAACTTCTTGTGGCACAGGAGGACGTGCTCCTACAATTGACATATCACCTTTCAAAACATTAAAAAATTGTGGCAATTCGTCCAAACTTGTTTTTCTTAAAAACGCACCTATCTTTGTTACCCGTGGGTCGTCTTTTATTTTAAAAACAGGACCATCAACCTCGTTTTGTGCTTGTAATTTTTCCTTTAACTCCTCGGCATTAACTACCATAGTTCTAAATTTATACAGAGAAAAATTTCGTCCTCTTTTTCCTACTCTTGTTTGTTTAAAAAAAACAGGTCCAGATGACGATAATTTTATTATTATTGATAAAGTTAGAAATAAAGGTGAAAGAAATATTATCACAAAAAATGAAAAACATATATCAAATATTTTTTTAATTTTTAATGCAATATAATTTGATGGTGTGTTTGCAAAAGTTAAAACTGGAGTTTCGCCAAAATAATTGAGGTGTGATTTAGAGGCTATTAAATTAAAAAAATCTGATTGTAATCTAAAAGCAACACCAACTTCTTGACAGGAATAGATTAACGTTTTTACGTTATTTATTTCAAATTCATTTTTACAATATATTAGTTCATCAACTACATGATTGTCAATAAGTTTTTCAATATCTGTGTTTTCTGGAAGAATATTAAATTTATCACCAAATTTATCTATTATTATTTCTGAATTAGTAATTAAACCAGTTATTTTAAAACCCCATTCTGATTTTCCAGCCATTTTGGAAATAAAATTTACAGAACTTTTATCTACTATAAGTATTATATTTTTGGAAATATATCCCTTTTTTCTGTATTTTTTTAATATAAAATGAACAAAAATTCTTGAAGTAAACAGTAAAAAAATATCTAAAATTCCAAAAATCAATAATGCTAATCTACTGATTGAATTTAATTTGAATACAAAAATAAATAAAAATAAAATTGATAGTCCAAAAACAACTATTAGAAAATATTCAAACAAAATAATAGAATATGATTTAGCTCTATGAAAGGTTTGAACATTGATTATTTTTAGCAAAACAAACCAACTCGGAATAATGAGTAAGGCGAGAGTTATATATTCTTTTGAATATATTAAATTACCACTAACAGTAAAAATACGAATGTAATAGGCTAATACAAAAGCTAATAAAGTTAATGTTACATCAAATATATTTAAAAAATTATTAAACAGACGTTCGTTTTCTCTAATCATATAATATAAATATTTGAAATTCAGTTGTTTAATTCTTATGTTAAGCACCCATACAAAACTTTTCACACAATTATATTTCTTTATTCTGCTGGTTTATAACCATATAATTGAACCATTGTATCATTGTATCATTGAATAATTGTATCATTGAACCATTGTATCATTCAGGGTTTGTTCATAAAAATATTATTGTAAATTTATTTTGTTATATTTCAGATGTTTATAAAATTAAATACTAAAAAAAACAAAGTAAATATGATTCTATATTTTAAAAAATAGTATATTTTTTTGTAGAAAAAAATACATTAGCGAAGCCTCGAATCTGCAACTAAAGTTGCAGTAACAAAGCAGATAAATCTGCAACTACAGCAATGCACAGTAAACATAACCTGATGTGCTAAGTATGTTTTTGCATTTTTTATGAACAAACCCTGTTGTATCATTGAACCATTGAACCATTGTATCATTGTATCATTGTATCATTGTATCATTGAACCATTGAATAATTGAATAATTGAACCATTACTTTAAACATTATGAAAACATTAAGCACAAACAAATCAATAAC
>JAOZTW010000167.1 GCA_029938985.1 Bacteroidales bacterium
TAGGACCTCAATTAAAAATGGAAGGTAGTATTAGATATATTAGAATACTCTGGCAAACAATAATAAACTTGAGAACAAACACTCAAATTTCAGCTATACTGGAAGGAGAAGCTTATAAAGAATCTTACGAAATTTCACTTCAAGAACAGCTTAAAGATCGTATAAGTATTTTCTTATTATATATGAATAAAAGTTTTTTGTATTATTTGCAGGAAGAATATATACTTGCTAAAAAAAATATAGACAAAGGGATGGAGTATATTGATAGTATGACAGGTGCTGTACATGTTGCAATATTGCACTTTTACGATTCTCTTATACATCTTGCTATTTATTCGACTTCAAATAAAAACATACAAAAAAACATTTTAGCTAAAATAGACAGAAATCAAAAAGATGCTAAAAAATACGCTAATTATGGATCTGCAAACTTCCTACACAAATATGATTTGATAGAGGCAGAACGAAATAGAGTTCTTGGACAGAATTTTGAAGCAATGGAATTATATGATAATGCCATTGAAGGAGCTAAAAAAAATGAGTACCTTAATGAAGAAGCTCTTGCCAACGAACTTGCAGGTAGGTTTTATCTTGACTTGGGTAAATTAAAAATAGCAAAACTATATATGACCGATGCCTACAATTGCTATGATAAATGGGGAGCAAAAGCTAAACTTGTTCAATTAAAAGAGAAATATTCAGAAATTATTGATATTGTAGATACTACAGAAATAAATGTAGGAACACAATTAGATGTAATTTCTATAACAAAAATATCGCAAGCTATATCAAAAGACATAAAATTGGCATCATTATTGAAAAACGTTATGTATGCAATAGTTGAAAATGCTGGTGCAGAAAAAGGAGTATTACTTCTTAAAGATGATTTTGACGAGAAATTAAGAATAGAAGCAAGTTATTCGGTAAAAGATGATATTGTAAAAACATTTCAACATACATTACATGAAGATGCCGAAAATTTACCAATTTCTGTTGTTAATTATGTTGCTCGCAGTATGGAGAGTGTTGTACTTGTAAATGCCTACAAAGGCGAAATGCTTGACGACGATACTTCAAAAAGTTTTAAATTTGAAAACGATACATATATTAAAGAGCAGGAAATAAAATCGGTGGCATGTATTCCGTTAATCAAAAAAGCGAAACTGACAGGTGTTATTTATTTAGAAAACAATTTGAATGTCAATGTATTTAATCCTAAGCGTACAGAATTAGTAAAAATGCTCTCGGGACAGATGGCTATTTCAATTGAAAATGCTTTGCTTTATGACAACTTAGAGAAAAAAGTTGAAGAACGTACACGAAAAGTAATGTTTCAAAAACATGAAATACAAGAGAAAAATGAAGAATTAAATCAACAAAATGAGGAAATACGTTCACAAACAGAAAATCTATTAATTGCAAATAAAGAAATAAGTTCAAACCATGAAGCTATAAAATCAAGTATAAGATATGCAAGTACTATTCAAAATGCAATACTTCCAATAAAAGAAATTATGGATAATCATTTTGATAATTTTGTTTTGTTTTTACCAAAAGATGTTGTTTCTGGTGATTTTTATTGGTTTACTCATATTGGCAATATATCTTTTGTAGCCGCAGTAGATTGCACAGGGCATGGAGTTCCTGGTGCGTTTATGAGTATGATAGGTAGTAGATTGCTCAACGAAATAGTAAACGAACGTAAGATATACAATACTGCAGATATACTTGAAGAATTAGATAAAGGCATAATAAAGTCTCTAAAACAAGGAACATCAAAAAATAATGACGGAATGGATTTGTGTATTTGCAAGATAGAAAAAATGTCGGATACAAAATCAAAAATACATTTTTCAGGAGCCAAACGTCCTCTCTTTGTTTATGATATAAATAAAGAAAAAATTGAAATATTGAAAGGAACAAGACGCTCAATAGGTGGTGTAAGAAAGCAAAATAATAAAAAAAAGAATTTTATAAATACAGAATTTATATTACCAAAATCATCTATTATATATTTAACATCTGATGGCTTTATAGACCAAAATAATATAGAACGAGAACGTTTTGGAACAGGCAGATTTGCAGAACTATTAAACTCGATATCGAGAAACCCATTAAGCAATCAAAAAGAAACACTTGAACAAAATTTATCTAAACACCAAAACAATGAAGAGCAAAGAGATGATATTACTATTGTAGGTATAAAAATATAATTTTGATTTTTTTGGCGTTTTTCACAAGTATCAATTTCTTCGTTACTTTTGAAATATTAAAATGCTCATTTACAAACGTAAACTTTAATTCTAATATTTCAAAAAAGCCTTGAACTTGACACTCGTGAAAAAACGCCGATTTTTACAAAGTAAAAAAATATGATAAATTTCTTTATTTTTTAATATATTAAAAAAATTTCATATATTTGCATTTTGGATTATTTTAATAAAAAAAACCTTATTTTTTTGCTAAAAGTTTACATATAAAATAAATAATTAGCTAACTGTATATAAACGACACTTTAAAAGGTCTATATACATAACTACTTTTATCTAAGTAATTATGAAATATGTCTAAATTTCTAATAAATTATTAATTAAATAAAATTAAAAATGGAAAGTTTAATTATCAAAGGAGAACACAAGGAATACTATACTCCCTCAATTAACTTTGATGCACATAGTGGGATATGCGAAATATCAGGCGAATCTTTTTTGGAAGACACTGCCGAATTTTATGATGTTCTAGTAGATTGGTTACTTGATTTTTGTAAAACAGGTAAATCTATTGCTTTAATTATCAGGCTAACATATTTTAATACTACATCATCAAGAAGTATTCTTGCAATATTAGATATTATAAAAGATTATGAAGACGATGGAAGCGATGTGGTTGTTAACTGGCATTGCAACATGGCCGACGAAGACATGATAGAGGAAGTAAACGATTATGAAGACGATACAGGTTTAAAAATAAATTTATTACCTTTATAGTAAACACTAAATAAATAGAATTAAATCAGTAAACAAAAAACAAAATGAATAAAAAATTTGACCTATTTGAGTATAATAATATGCTTGGTGAAGAAATACAGATGTCATATAATGGTCCAATTGATGCTCAGGTAATAAAATTGGTTGAAGTATATACTAACCGTTTATTAAATGAATATCCAAAAGCAAGTACAAAATTATTTAAAATATTTATAGAACTCGCCCAAAACATATCCTTTTATTCTATAAAAAGAGTAACAAATTCAAAAGGTAAACCCAATACTGGTGTAGGTACTATTATAATTGGTGAACAGAACGGTTGTTATGTTTTTGTTGCAGGTAACTATATCAATAATTCAGATGTAAATGACCTAACTGTAAAATGTGAAAAAATAAATTCTTTAAACAAAACAGATTTAAGAAAATATAAACGAGAACAAAGAAGACTACCATCGCTGAACAATAAAGGAGGAGGTAATATTGGACTAATTCAAGCTGCTATACTTTCTGGTAATCCAATAGATATGAAAATAACAGAAGTTGATGATAAAAGTTCTTTTCTTTCAATAACTATAACTATTGAAATTGATAAATAAAGAATTAGGAATTAAGAATTAGGAATGGTTTACAGTCAAATATTGTGATGACTTTACTTAAATCTAATTTCCTTATTTTATCACAATATTTGACTGTAAACCAATCTATTTATTTTATTTTTAAATATACAACGAGAGGGCATGCTGTAGTTGCAACTTCAGTTGCAGTAAAACAGCGAATTGGCGACAGAAAATTATGATATTAGACTTTTAACAAAATAACAATCACATCTATAAGTTTAATTTTCTATATCTATTAGGTCTCATTTTATTATCGCCAATTCATTGTTTTCTGCAACTGAAGTTGCAACTACAGCACGCCCTCTCGTTGTTTGATAAATAAAAGCAAAAAACAAATTAAATTTACGGTTTACAGTCAAATATTGTGATGACTTTACTTAAATCTAATTTCCTTATTTTATCACAATATTTGACTGTAAACCAATTAGGAATTAAAAATTTCTTAATTCCTAATTTTTAATTCTCTAATTTCATTTAGAAGTTCTTTATTTCGTTCTTTTAAACGCTTTTCTATTTTCTGAGATCTGTTAATACGTTTACCAAGTTCTTTTTGAAAAAAGAGAACTCTTTTTGTCTCTTCTTCTTTTTCATTATTAATTTTAGAAATTTTATTATTTTTTTCTTCAACTTGATTGTACATATTTTCAAGCTCTTGATAAGTAAATTCCATATCTCTTTCTTGAATAGATAGTTGTTCGGCTTTCTTATCTGTATCTGCTATTAGTTTGTCTATTTCTAATCTTTGTTTTTGAATTTTTGTTTGATCAAAAGCTATAAGAAGGATTTTTGAAATCTTTTCTTGATTATGAAATACTGGCGATAAAATTATGTCTAACCAAACAAAGTTTTTTCGTAACGTTATTTTTATTAAAAATTTTACAATTTCTCCGTTAAGAACTTTATTCCAGTAATTTTGATGAATATTTAAGTCTTCAACTTCTATATTAAATAATTCGTAGTAATTTTTTATGGTAGCTTCTTGATACTTTATTTTTAAAAAATTTAATAACTGATTATTGATAGAAATTAGCTTTGTTGTTGTGTCAAACTCAGCTGTATGTGCAGTTTTATTAAGCGAATCAATAAAACCTCTCATGTGTTTTTCAACAATAAGAGATTCATTTTGCAAATTTTGTAGCTCGTTTATTTTTCCCTTTAATTCTGCTTCTTTACTCATCATTTGTTCCGACTGTCTTCTTGAAACCTCTAAGAGTTCAATTGTTTGTTTATTAACTTTTACCGATTCAAGAGAAGATGCAATATTTACAGAAATATTGGTGATAAAATCAATCTGTAATTGAGTAAATTTTTTCATCGAAGCAATTTCAATAACACCCATAATTTGATTATTATAAACTAAAGGAGTTAAAATTACATATCTTGGATTTGATTTTCCTAAGCCTGAGGATATTTGTAAATAGTTTTTAGGAATTTTAGTATTAATCATTTTCTTCTCCAAAGCACAAGTACCAACAAGCCCCTCCCCTAATTCTATTATTTTATGTTGATACAATTTTCTATTGTAGGAGTAAAAAGAAATGAGTTCTAAAAAATCTTTATCTTCTTTTTGGGTGTATAGAAAAAAACCACCTTGAATTGCTTCTACATAATCAGTTAAGTTGCTAATTGTTAAATAAGATAATTCGTCTATACTGTTCAAATTAACCCTTAATATTTCTCCAAATTTTGTTGTTCCAATATTTGTCCAGTTGTTTTCTTCTTGTTCCTGTTGTCTTATTTGTTCGTTATTTCTGCTTACAAGCAGACTGTTTTTTAGCTCAATAAGTGATTCTCCAAGATTATCTTTTTCACTAAGAGGTTTAAATTTAGAGTGTAAATTACCTTTTGAAATATTGTTTGCAAAACTTCCTATTTTATTAAGACCTTTTTTTAGCTTTTCTGTTCGAGAAGATATTAACTTTAATTCGTTACTTGTCCAAAACATCATAGCATTATTTTTATAATCAAATTCTCCTAAAGATATTTTTTCCAAAAAAACAGATATTGTTTCCAAAGCTTTGGAAACAGCTAACGATAGCCTCCAAAAAAACAATAAATTACCAAGATATAAAAACACAGCTAATATAATTATTAAATAAGCTCGTTCTCTTTTTTCGGCATAAAGTTTTTCCTCCGAAATGGAAACTACAATATTCCAAGTAGAGTTAATTTGGGGTATATTTAATGAATTAAAAACATAAAAATAATTTTGACTTTCGTTGAAAATCCTACCATATTTTGTGAATTTTTCTTCCTCTCTTAAATTTTTCAAAAATTGATATTCTTCTGATAATAAAGAATATGTCTCTGTTAGATTTTTATCTTGTATTCTTTTATCTGGATGAATAATAAACTTAAATTTATTGGATAAAAGATAAATTTCGTAGTTCTTCTCTTTTATTATCAAATCCGAAACATTATCAAGTTCAATATCTAAACCTACAATTCCAACAAATTTTCCTTGGTTATAAATTGGAACTATAAATCGCATGATATTGTCTTTTTTAACATGAGAATCATTATATTCATTTGTCAAATGAGGTAAAATAAAAGCAGGTTGATTTTGCGGATTCTCGGTTATAAAAGTATTAAGCATTTCTTCCTCGGCACTTGTTACTTGCCGTTCTAAAACTTGCTTCCTTTTTTTATAAAATGTTTTTATGTATTGTCCTGAAATTCCGTTATGTGGGTTATGATATAGTGTATCTAATTTATCAATAGTATAAGGTTTAAAACGCACCCAAATTGCCGTTACATTGGCTGAATTTTCAAGAGTATTTTTTAACAGATTGTCGCAAATTTCTCGTCTTTGCGACTCCTCAACATTATAAGTATTTTCTAAAGCAAGACTGAGTGATTTTGTTAGAGTTAGATTATTATTTAATAGATTGGTTAATTTTAAAGAAAATTCATTTGCTACTTTCTCCACTTTTACTTTGTCTAATTCAATAACATAGTCTAAAGTAAAAGTAGTAAAATATATTGCAAATAAAAAAATTAGTAAAAATGAAATAGCTGAAAACGAAAAAAAGATTCTCGATTTTAATGATTTGAATATCTTTATTTTTTTAAACATTTATTTAAGCAATTATTAAATTATAAATAGGCTACGGTCAAAATTTATGGCGTTTTTCACGAGTGTCAAATTCAAGGCTTTTTTGAAATATTAGAATTAAAGTTTAGCTTTGTAAATGAGCATTTTAATATTTCAAAAGTAACGAAAAAATTGATACTTGTGAAAAATGCCAAATTTTTTAATCCAAACAAATTTTATTCACATTTATTGTCAAAAAAGTAAATTATTGGATAGTAGCCAATTAGTAATTTGAAGTTGATAAGGCATATTAAATATGCTTAATTCAAATTTATTATCGTTTTATTGTTCCTTTTATTCTGTAAAGAGTCTCTTCTACAACCACAACACCAGGTCTTAAATGTGTTTCAGTAGAAATTAATAAATCTCGTGTAAATTCATCTTCTTTAATATAGTTTGGATACACAGATATTATTATGTTCTTTTTCGATTTCCCAGGTATAATATCATCTACTATTGACACTCCTACTCCACCTCCAGTAAATTCTATAGATCTTATTTTTAGTTTTGTTGGTTTATGATTAACTATTTCAATCGACTTTTCTTGATAGTCTCCCTCTATCTCTCCAAAATCAACTAATACAGCTCCATTTTTCAAAGATCGTGTACCATCTCCAAACTCGGCTTCAACATCAACTGGTTGTGCATAAGCTGAAACTGAAAAAGTAAAAATAACAAATAAAATTGCAAAAAAAGTTTTTTGTCTCATGGTTTTTTGTTTTAAAGCAAATTAAATATAAATAGTGTAAAAGACAACCTACTCGTTTATTTTGTTTTTTTAAAATTATAAATAAAACGGCATATCTTGGTATTACTTAGGCATATTAAAACAAATAATAGACGATTTAAACTTGTTCTTTTTACTTTTTACTTCTTCAAAAAAATATGGAAATATCCTGATATTATTATATTTATTGAATTGTTAAAAATAAAAATAACATCGCTTAAATTGGTTAATTATTTATTTTAATATGCCTTATATTCAATATTGCTTGAGTTAATTAATTAGTTTGAACTTACAAATATATTACCAAAACTAATAAAAACAAAATTTATTACTTAAATTTTTACTTTTCTTGTATTATTTTCTGATTTTTTAAGTTTTTTGTGTTTTCTATTTTCTGTTTTTATTCCAAGGCTTTCTATTTTTCTCAAACTTGGTTCTACTCTATGTTCCCACGAACCAATAGCTTGATTATATGTTTTTGTCAAATTATCAATATTAATTCCAATCTTTTGTAAATGGTCTATAAATATTGATATTCTACTATATGCTTCTTTTGAGCTTTGCCAAATTGTAATCGCATTTTCGGTAGCTTTGTGTTGTTTCCAAGTATAAGCCACTGTTTGTAACAATGTTATAAGTGTTGTAGGGGTAGCAAAAACTATTCTATTTTGAATTGCATCAGTTATCAGGTTTTTATTTTGTTGTAAAGCTGCAGCAAATGCAGGTTCTACTTCTATATACAAAACAACAAAATCAATAGAGTTGTCAAATTGCGACCAATATGATTTTGAACTAAGTTGTTTTACATGGCTTTGTACAGCTTTTGCATGATTCTCCAAGTATTGATTTTGAAGTTTCTCATCTGTAGCTTCTATGGCGTTCAAATAAGCATTTAATGGAACTTTAGAATCTACAATAATTTTCTTATTTTCAGGTAAATTAACAACTAAATCGGGTCTCAAACGTCCACTATCTGTATTTATACTAAATTGTTCATCGTAATCGCAATATTCCGACATGCCTGAAAAACCAATTATTCGTTTCAAGCCAATTTCGCCCCAACGACCTCTTACACGTGGTGATTTTAATGCAGAAGCAAGCTTGTTGGCTTCTTTTGCCAACAAATTTTGACTATTGTTAAGCGTCTCAATATAGTTTATTATGCTTCCAAATGTTTTATCATTATCTGATTGAAAGGTTTTTACTAAATTTTCTTGTTTATCAAGATGTTCTTTTATCGGTTTCAAAAGGTTAACAAATTCTTTTTCTTTATTAGACGCTTCATGATTGGCTTTTGTAAAATATTTATCCAAAGTAATTTGTGCAAGATTTAAAAAATTTTTATTATTTTCTTGCATTGATTTTGTGGAGTGTAAGTTTAAATTATTTTTCATATTTTTATAAACTTCATCATAAACTTTTCGAACCGACTGCAATTCAGATTTTGTTTTTATCCGTTCTTCTTTTTCAAACGAAAGTTTTTCTTCTAAATCAGATAAAATATTTCTAAATTTTTTGTTACTCCAAAACCAACTTATAATTGCTCCAAGCAAAACTCCTATTATCAAATAAAGTATTCCCATTATTATTTTTTCTTTTTCACTTAGTATTAGGCATATCAAAATAAATAATTAACCATTTAAACTTGTTCTTTTGAATTTTA
>JAOZTW010000168.1:0-2942 GCA_029938985.1 Bacteroidales bacterium
AAAGCAATTAATCAATACTTTAATGTTATGATAAAAAGTTTTCCCGACTTTTCAGGGAATTGTTAAAAAATTAGTTTTAATATACCTTATCATTAAGGAATGATTCAATGGTTCAATGATACAATTATGTGATTTTAAACCAATAGATTAAAAAAATACAAATGTGTAATAACTTTAGTATGCGTACTTATTATGTAGCAAAACTCTGTATTTTTAATAATATTCTTATAAATATATGAACTTTAAGGTGTAAACCAATTTTTTTAATTCATAATTTTTAATTCCTAATTTCTGTATGAAAAAAAAAATAACAATAGCCGTAACTGGCTTAAACAATACCGATAACCCTGGACCTGGCGTGCCTGTAATAAGAGCCTTGCGAGATTCCAAAATTTTTGAAGTTCGTATAATTGGACTGGCATACGAAAATCTTGAACCAGGGATTTATATGAAAAATATTATTGATAAAACATACCAAATACCATATCCTTCGGTAGGGATAGATGATTTTATTAATAGAATAAAATATATAAATGGAGTTGAAAATTTAGATGTAATTATTCCAAATTTTGATGCTGAGCTTTACACCTTTATTAAAGCAGAAAAAGAATTACAAAATTTAGGTATCAAATTATTTTTGCCAACATTGGAACAATTAGAAGAACGGCATAAAGCAAATTTACCAGAATTTGGAGAAAAACATAATATAAAAGTTCCCAAAAGTATTGCAATTGTATCGGTTAAAGATATTCCTAAAATTGCGAACGAATTTGTTTATCCAGTTCTTGTTAAAGGTAAATTTTATGATGCAGATATCGCCTACACTCCCGAACAGGTACATGTTTATTTTAATAAAATAAGTGCTAAATGGGGTTTACCAATTATTATTCAGCAGTTTGTGGCAGGAACAGAAGTAAATGTAGTGGCACTTGGAGACGGCAAAGGAAACACAATTGGTGCTGTACCAATGAGAAAACAATATATTACCGACAAAGGAAAAGCTTGGAGTGGTATAACCTTGTTGGATAACAAAATGTTAGAAATAACAAAAGACTTAATTAAATCAACGAACTGGAGAGGGGCTTGCGAATTAGAAATGATAAAAACAATTGATGAAGAATATTTTTTGATAGAAATTAATCCTCGCATTCCTGCTTGGGTGTATCTATCTGTTGCGGCAGGACAAAATATTCCAGAGGCACTTGTTAAACTTGCTATTGGAGAAAAGGTTGAAGTTTTTGAAAGTTATAAAGCAGGTACAATGTTTATCAGATATTCTTACGATTTGATAGGGGATATTTCTCAATTCGAACAGTTGTCAATTAGAGGAGAACTGTAAGTGAAAAATAAAAAATAACTAAGCCCAATCTACTTATTTATTTTGCCCTTTTAAAAATTTTAAAAAAGTTATTAAATAGCTCGCTATTTACAGATTTATTAAAATAATATAAGATCGAAAAAACGGGATATTCTGGAGTTATTTGTTATTTCATTTTCACTAAATTAATTAGTTTTTTTTAATAAAAATAAAAAATAAAAAAATGCGAAAACTTAAATACGAACGTCCAGTAATAAATAAAATACAAGTAGGGACATCTGGGAAATTTGGAATGCAAAGCAGATTACAAACAATAGACAATATAGACGGTGTGCCAGTAAAAGAGACTATTGAAAAATACGGCTCACCAGTGTATGTTATTTCAGAAAAAACTATAAGAAAAACATACAAACAAGCAAAACGTGCATTTACTACACGTTACCCAAAAGTACAATTTGCATGGTCATACAAAACAAATTATTTGAACGCTGTTTGTCGAATATATCACTCGGAAGGTTCTTGGGCGGAGGTAGTCTCTGGTTTTGAATACGATAAGGCTATATCAAATGGTGTGTCGGGTAAAAACATATTATTTAATGGTCCAGATAAAAGTCGCAAAGATTTAGAAAAAGCAGTAGAAAACGAATCATATATACATATAGATCATTTTGATGAGCTATATTTATTGTTAGAAATTGCCGAAACATCACGAAAAAAACCAAAAGTAGCTATTCGTGTAAACATGGACACAGGCATACACCCTCGTTGGGATAGATTTGGTTTTAACTACGAAAACGGAGAAGCATGGAATGCCTTGAATAGAATAATGATTAGTAAAAAACTTGATCTTGTTGGTATTCACTCGCATATAGGAACATACATTATGGTTGCAGGTGCTTATGGCGTAGCCGCTTCAAAACTTGCTGACCTAATTGTGAATATTGATAAAAAATATGGACATAAAATTGAATATATTGATTTAGGTGGTGGATTTGCGTCAAAGAACACGTTAAAAGGTGCTTACTTACCTGGTTCTGATACTTGTCCAAGTTTTAATGATTATGCAGAAGCAATTAGTAATGCTCTAATTAACTCAAAAATAGACCACGATAATCTACCAACTTTATTTCTCGAAACAGGTAGAGCCTTGATTGACGATGCTGGTTATATTTTGGGTACGGTTATTGCAAACAAACGACTTGCAAACGGTAAACGCTCAACAATAATTGACATAGGTGTTAACATGTTGTTTACATCGTTCTGGTATGAGCACAATATTGCTCCAGCTCAATTAACATCTTTTCAAACCGAGGACACCATTATATATGGTCCACTTTGTATGAACATTGATATTATAAGAGAAAACATAAAATTTCCGTTGCTTTCAAAAGGCGACCACGTGGTTATTAGTAGAATAGGAGCATACAATATGACCCAATGGATGCAATTTATTACTCTTCGTCCAAAAATACTTCTTGTAGATACAGAAGGAAAAACTCATATTATTAGAGAAAATGAAACTACAAGCACAATTACAGACTTGGAAAGAATGCCACAACATTTAAAAAATTAGTGGTTAGTGGTTAGTTATTAGTGGTTGGTGGTTAGTGGTTAGTGGTTAGTT
>JAOZTW010000168.1:3042-7676 GCA_029938985.1 Bacteroidales bacterium
TTAGTGGTTAGTGGTTAGTTATTAGTGGTTGGTGGTTAGTGGTTAGTGGTTAGTTTATACTTTAAATTAACTGTTTCCTGATAATTTTTTTTGAACTTTAAGGTATAAACTAACCACTAACCACTGAACACTAACCACTGAACACAGCAGATGACGGTATAATTGCAGCATTAAATGGAATGAAAGTGAGAAAAAATTACGCAGAATTGTTAAAAAATACAAAATTACCATTTTTGTATATACTTGGTAAAATTGATAATTTTATTCCCGCAAATATTTACAAACATTTTGAACTTCCTGCAAATACAACACTTTCTATATTAGATAATTCGTGGCATCAAACATATATTGAAGAGCAAGATAAAACAGTAGAAATTTTATTAAAATTTTCAAATTTAATTTGAAAAAAAAAAAAATACAATAAATTAGTATTAAAAATTTTTTTATTCGAAAAAAAATTATAATTTCGTAAATCTAAAATTAAGAAAATCCTTACGGAGAGGTGACCGAGTGGTTTAAGGAGCACGCTTGGAAAGCGTGTAACCGGTTAATCCTGGTTCGTGGGTTCGAATCCCACTCTCTCCGCAAAAAATTAAATTAAAAATCAGCAAAATTAATATCATTATTTTATGTTTAAAAAATTGATATTTAAGATTGCACAAAAATAATAAACTTTACTTTAACTTAAATTAATTCTAAAATTATTTCAAACATGAAGAAAATTATTTCGCTTTTAGTTATTTTTGCAGTGCTCTTAATTGGAGTGAACACAACATTCGCTCAAACACCTCCAGACTCCACTGATATTAAAACAGATTCAGTAGCTGTTGATGAAAATAAGGAAGTTACAACTGAAAATGATACTGAAACCACAGCAGAAGCAAAAGAAATTGGTATGCACGAGCAAATTAAAACCAAATTTATTGAAGGTGGTGCAGGATTTATGGGAATTGTACTAATAATTCTTATTCTTGGTTTAGCTATGTGTTTAGAAAGAATTATCTATTTAACATTAGCTTCAACAAACACAAATAAATTGCTTAAGAAGGTAGAAAACGCACTTGACACAGGTGGAGTAGAAGAAGCAAAAGAAATATGTCGTTCTACAAGAGGACCTATTGCAAGTATTTTTTATCAAGGTTTAGACCGTGCAGATCATGGTGTTGAAGTAGTTGAAAAAGCTGTAATTTCTTATGGTAGTGTGCAAATGGGACTTTTAGAAAAAGGACTTACTTGGATTTCTCTATTTATTTCTATTGCTCCTATGTTTGGATTTATGGGTACAGTAATTGGTATGATTGGTGCATTTGACTCTATTCAAGCTGCTGGTGAAATTTCGGCAGGACTTGTTGCAGGTGGTATTAAAGTGGCACTTATTACAACAGTATCTGGACTTATTGTAGCAATTATTCTTCAAATTTTTTACAACCTAATTGTATCTATTATTGACGGACTTGTAAACAAAATGGAAGACTCATCTATTTCACTTATTGACCTTTTAATTAAACACAACCTTAAAAATAAATAATAATCATGTCAAATACTTTTTCAAAAATATTGAGTATCTTTATGGCTGTACTTTTTGTAATTACTGCCACATTAGGTTTTCTTTTCTATTATAAAATAGTACCATTAAATCCAAAGTTACCTTCTGAAATACCAGATGGAACACTTAATGCTCCTTCAGATTTAAACCCTGATTATATTTTATACGATACTGATGGAGAAACTGTTATTGGAACAGTAGATTTAATGAAGTATGTTAACTGGATTTTGATGTACACAGTAATTTTACTTGTAGCTGTTGTTTTTGTATCTTTTGTAGTTAATCCAATTCTAAAGGTTATTTCAAATCCAAAAGCTGTATTAAGAAGTGTAATTTCGATTATTGTTTTGGCTATAGTGTTGGGTGTTAGTTATTCACTTGCTGTTAGCGAGCCAATAGCACTTATTGGTGAAGTAGTAACAGATGAACTTACTTTAAAATTGTCGGGAGCATCTTTATATGGCTCTTACATCTTAACGGCTTTGATTATACTTTCAATTATTGTATTAGAAACCAAGAAATTACTCAAATTATAAATTAAATAAACTAATACTACAATTTTATTGTAGAGTTAGTCAGTATATTATTAATTACAGGCTAATCCTAAAAACTCGTTAAGTTTGAGTTTGCTTCTATTAAATAAATGTTTTAATATAAGACAAAATATTGGGTTTTTAGGAATGACTTTCATAAAATTTAAAAAAATATCATATTATGGCAAGAAGAGAACTACAAGAAATTAATGCAGGTTCTATGGCAGATATTGCATTTCTTTTGTTAATATTTTTCCTCGTTACAACTACAATGGAAGTAAGTTCTGGGATAACCAGAATGTTGCCACCATTAGTACCTCCTGATGCAGAACATCCAGATGTAAAAGAGAGAAATGTTTTTATTATTTTAGTAAATAAAGACAACCAGCTTGCAATTGAAGATAAGTTACGAGATCCATCTGAGATAAAACAACTATGTATGGATTTTTTTATAAATCCATATAATAATGAAGATTTGTCTGAACGTGTACTTTATACAGAGAAAATTGAAAAATTGAAAAGAGAAATAATTGCAGCAGAACAACACGAAAACAATAATGACAATGTAAAAGGATTAAATGAAAAATTAAAAATGTATAATTCAGTTAAAGATGCTTTTGGAAATAAAATAGCAAGATCCAGTGGTGTTGTTTCGTTGCAAAACGATAGAGGAACTGATTATGGAAAATATATTGAAGTTCAAGACCAAATTATAGCGGCTCTTAATGAACTAAGAAATAAATTATCTAATGATACTTGGGGAGAAGATTTTGATGACCTTTCTTTAGTCCAACAAAAATTAGTTAAAGAAGTATTTCCTTTTGCTATTTCGGAAGCAGAACCTAAAAAATTTAATTAAAAAAATAAAATTATGGGAAAATTTGATAAAAAAAGTAAGGGAGGTTCACCAGCTATTTCAACAGCTTCTTTACCAGATATTGTATTTATGTTACTATTCTTTTTTATGGTTTCCACTACAATGAAAGAAGTAGATACAAAAGTATATACAAGGTTGCCAGATGCAACTCAGGTAAAAAAAATTGAAAATAAATCACTTGTGAGTTATATATATATTGGTACTCCAAAAAATACTGACGAGTTTGGAACAACAGATGCTATTCAGTTAAACGACCAAATAGCAAATATAGGAGGCATACAACAATATGTAGAACAAGAGCGTGCAAAAAGAAAAGAAAAAGAGGTTAAGCTTATGACCTTCTCGCTAAAAGTAGATGAAGAAACAAAAATGGGAATAGTTGTAGATGTTAAAGAAGAACTGCGTAAGGTTCAGGCTTTAAGAATAAATTACGCCTCTAAAAAGAAAGAAAGTAAATAGTTAATTACTTCTATATAATTGAAAAGCTCCAATCCTCAAAATTCTAAGGATTGGAGCTTTTTGGCGTTTTTCACGAGTATCAATTTCATCGTTACTTTTGAAATATTAAAATGCTCATTTACAAAGGTAAACTTTAATTCTAATATTTCAAAAAAAGCCTTGAGCTTGACACTCGTGAAAAACGCCAGTTTTTTTTATTTCATTAAAAAGTTAATTGAACTTGGTATAACTTCAATAGTAAGTGGTGTTGTACCAATGTACTCGCCATCAGTTTCTATTGGAAACTGCATCTCTCCATTTGATTCTACACGACAAGATTTTGTTTTAGAATAATTAACTTCTGGAATATTAATAGGTTTACATTTTCGAATTGTAGGCACATATTTTAAAAAATGAAATGTATTTAGTTTTACAACTGAAACAACATCAAAAAAACCATCATCTATCGCAGCAGCAGGAGCAACACCAAGTCCACTACCAAAATATTTTCCATTTGCAAAACATAGAGTAACAATTTCTTTTGTAAGAACTTTATCTGGTAAAATAATTTTTAATGGTTGGTGTTTGTATGTTAAAAGAACTCTTAAAGTAGCAAAAAAAAATGTTAACATACTACCCAAATATTTACTACTCCCATTGACAATTCTTACTGTTTCAGCTCCAATTCCCATATCTGCTACATTATTAAAAAAACGACTTGCAGGTTGTCCTTCAAAAGTAGTGTAATTTATTTTACCAACATCAATTTTTTTCACTAAATTATTTTGAATTAAGAAAAGCAAATATTCTAAATTTTTTTCCATTTTTATAGTACGAGCAAAATCATTTCCTGTACCACGTGGCAAAAGCCCAACAACTACTTTATTTCTTTTTTCCTTATCGGCTTGCATATATCCATTTATTACTTCATTGATTGTACCATCTCCACCAATAGCTATTAAAAAATTTGTAGAATTATTTATTGCTGATAGTGCCAAGTTAATGCCATCAGATTTTTGTTTTGTTCTAATTAACTCTAAACTAAAGAATTTAGAAAAACAATTTTTAATATCTTTTTCCAATTTTCCAATTTTTTTGATATTTCCCTTAATGATAAATGAAATTTTTTTCTCCATTTTTTAAAAATAATAAAATTTGTTGTTGTATATTGTTACAAATTTATAAAAATTTACTAATTTTGTAGCACAAGTATAAAAAAACTTTAAAAAAACTTTAAAAA
>JAOZTW010000168.1:7776-9075 GCA_029938985.1 Bacteroidales bacterium
TAAAAAAACTTTAAAAAAACTTTAAAAATATGTTAATAATTGGTATTGCTGGAGGAACTGGCTCAGGAAAAACAACAGTTGTGAAGAAAATAATAGACAAACTTCCAAAAGATGAAGTTGCAGTTTTGTCGCAAGATTCTTATTATAAAGACAATGGTCACTTACCGCTTGAGCAAAGACTAAAAATAAATTTTGACCACCCAAACTCACTTGAATTTGAGTTACTTATAGAACATTTAAAGAATTTAAAAAATGGAAAAACTATTGAGCAACCAATTTATTCGTATCTAACATGTACACGAGCCGAAGTTACAACAACAATTAAACCTACTGAGGTTGTTATTGTAGAAGGTATTTTGGTTTTAACAAATCAAGAATTAAGAAAACAGTTTGATTTAATGGTTTTTGTATATGCCGATGCCGATGATAGATTAAGTAGGGTAATTTCTCGTGATATTAAAGAACGTGGTAGAACAGTTGATCAAGTGCTTGACAGATACCAAAATACAGTAAAACCAATGCACGAACAATTTATTGAACCATCAAAAAAATATGCAAATTTGATACTTCCAGAAGGAGGACAAAATACTGTTGCTATAAATGTTTTGGCAAGTTTGATAGAAAAAACTCTTAGTGAAAAAATATAAATTATTATGTTAAAAAGAAAAAATAATGAAATAAATTTAATCTCAATGTCAGATATTGCATTTTTGCTTTTGATATTTTTTCTTTTTACCACTTCTTTTAATGAAGAGAAGGGAATTGCCAAAATGCTACCAATACTAGTATGTGGACCTAAGCATGAAATAAAGCATCGTAATAAATTTATTATTGCAATAAATGATGATAATCAAATAATAATAAACAATAAATTAAAAATAGTTTCAGAAATAAAAGAACTTTGTACAGAGTTTTTTATTAATCCAAAAAACAATGAATATTTATCTGAAAATGAACTTTTTATTATTTTACTTGAAAAAGAACTTGAAAAAGACAATGTAAATAATTTTTATAAAAATAAAATATCGCTATATAAGTCAATTATTAAAACTTTTGGACAACAAACATACAAATCTAATGGTGTAGTTATTCTAATTTATGATAATAAAACAAATTATGGAAATTATATTGAAGTTTTTGATCAAGTATTAGCAGCATTAAACGAATTAAGAAATAGATTATCGCAAAAAACATTGGGTAAAAATTATGATAAACTCACAAAACAACAACAACGATTAGTAAGAGAAGTTTACCCCCATATTATTTCAGAAGCAGAACCATATCGGTATCATTACTAAT
>JAOZTW010000789.1 GCA_029938985.1 Bacteroidales bacterium
ATTCGCTTATTGATAGCTACGAAATAGCTGGTAACAAGGCTTTTGACTGGAATACCGAGTTTAAAACAATAATGAAAAACGGTGGTTTTGATATTGTGATAGGAAATCCGCCTTATGTGGGAGAAAAAGGAAATAAAGATGTTTTTAGACCTTTGCAAAAAGCTTATAAAGAACGATATAGTAAAAATGCAGATTTAATTTATTTCTTTTTTATGAAATCAATAGATTTGTTGAAAAAAAATGGGCTAACTGGTTTTATTACAACAAATTATTTTTTAACAGCTGATAGTGCTAAAATTTTACGTAAAGAATTTAAAGATAAAATTTCTATTTATCATTTGTTAAATTTTAATGAAATAAAAATATTTGAAAGTGCTTTGGGACAGCACAATATTATTACTTTTTTTAAAAAAAATAAGGTAACTGTCAACACAAAAATTATAAATATTACCACAAATAAAAATATAGATTTTGAAAATATTTTCACAAATAAAACTGAGGTGGAAATTTTTAACAAACCGTCAACAGATATTTTTGAAGGAGAAAACAATTATATAAAAACATCGCTTAAATTTGATAAATTAAAATTTGTATTTAATAAAATAAAAGATAACTCCGTATTTATGAACGATATATGTTATATAAATACTGGTTTTAATACAGGTGCCGATAAAATAAGCAAAAGCAATTACATAAAAAATAAAACAAATAATATTGGTGATGGTATTTTTATTATTAATGAAAATGAATATAATAATATAAATCCCGAAGATGAGTTAGTAAAAAAATGTTATAAAAGTTCGGATATTGAAAGTTATATTTCTAATAAATGGCAAAAATTATATGTTATTTACACAAATAAAGATACAAATATTAATGATTTTCCTAAAATAAAAATCCATTTACAAAAATACAGAAAATATTTAGAATTAAAAAGAGAGTACAAAACAGGTCAATTACCTTGGCATTCACAACATTGGGCAAGAGAAAAAGATGTTTTTACCAATAAAGACAAAATAGTTTTTCCATACCGTAGCAAAACAAATAAATTTTCGTATAGTGATAAAGATTTTTTTGGCAGTAAAGATATTTTGTATATTCGTAGCAAAAACAATAATTTTGATTTAAAATATTTGCTTGCTTTACTAAATTCAAAATTATATTATGTTTGGTTGTTTTATAATGGAAAAAGAAAAGGCGAAATTTTAGAACTATATGTAACTCCAATAAAACAAATTCCTATAAAAAATATTTCAAATAAAAAGCAACAGCCATTTATTAAATTGGTGGAAGAAATAATTGAACTAAAAACAAAATTATTTGATTTTTCAGAATTATATGCCACCACAGATAGCGAGAATTTTGAACGACAAATAAAATTATCTAAATCAATATCAAAATTTAAAATTAGAATAGAAAAAAACATTAAAAAAATTGATAGTTTGATATACAAACTTTACATGCTGACTGACAAAGAAATAGAAATTATAGAAAATTCCACAAAATGAATATTGATTATTGATGCTATAATCAATAATATTAAAAATGAACCAAAAAATAACAAAATTTTTGATACTTTTGCCATTTATAAATACTATTATAAATCCAAATAAACACTTATGTTTAAAAAAATAAAGGAACAAAATATATTATTTCTTGATATAGAGACTGTTCCACAACATGCCTCCTATTTGCAACTTAATGAAAGGTTGAGCAAACTGTGGGATAAAAAAGCGAAAAGAATAGCTACAGAAAATCAAACGAAAGAAGAGACTTATGAAAAAGCTGGAATTTATGCTGAGTTTGGAAAAATAATATGTATTTCGGTTGGTTTTATTACTATACATAACAAAATAAGACAATTTAGAATAAAATCGTTTTTTGGTGATGATGAAAAAAAGTTGCTTATTGAATTTAATAAGTTGATTAAAAAGCATTTTAACAAACAAGAACATTTACTATGTGCTCACAATGGTAAAGAATTTGATTTTCCATACATAGCAAGAAGAACTTTGATTAACAGACTCGAAATTCCAAATATTCTTAATATTGCAGGAAAAAAACCTTGGCAAGTAAAACATTTAGACACCTTAGAATTATGGCGGTTTGGAGATTACAAAAACTGGACTTCTTTAGATTTACTTACAGCTATTTTTGATATTCCAACCCCAAAAGATGATATTGATGGAAGTATGGTTGGCAAAATATACTGGAAAGAAAATGATTTACAAAGAATTGTAAAATATTGCGAGAAAGATGTTACTGCGGTAGCACAACTATTTTTAAGGTATAAAAACGAAGAACTAATTAAAGACGAGAATATTATATACAGTTGAAAAACAATTGAAATTCGGTTGAAATATTAAAAAAGTATGCCTAAGTGAAAATGAAATAATAAGGAACTCAAGAATACGCCTTTTTTTTGTTCTTCTATTATTTTAACAAATCTGCAAATAGCGAGCTATTTAATGACTTTTTTAAAATTTTTAAAAGGGCAAAATAAACAAGTAGATTGGGGTTAGTTATTTT
>JAOZTW010000790.1 GCA_029938985.1 Bacteroidales bacterium
GAGTACCAATAGTTTTTGTAGGTAAAGAACCGTATATAATAAAAATTAAGAATTAGTTAAAAATACCCAAAACTCTTAAAACAATGACTGATTTATCAAATAATTTGTTTGACAAATACTCCAATTACTGCTTTAGTTATATACGAAAAGAATTTGCACAGCATGACAAAAAAAAATCATACATTCTTATTTTGGAAGCTATAAGTTATGTAGTTGAAAATAATATTGTAACCAAAAAAATGAGTGCTGTTGAAATAAAAAAAGGTTTACGAAAGCAAATTAATATTTTATACAAAAAATATAATTCACAACAAGGTTTTATGTTCCATATTGATTTATTAGAAAAACATAAATCGGAGATGGAGGCTCGGATAGAAAAAAAGTTAAAAAGTAAAAGTAATTACAAAGAATTATTTGAAGAAAACATACACAAAAGTATTGACTTACAAAAAAAACTTAATCATATACCTTTTATGTACTATGTACGTGCATGGCAACAAATGCCACTATATTACAACAATTCTAAAATAAAAAGCAACTACAATAAATTAATAAAATGCCATGATTTAATCCTTTTGCACAAAATTTTTGGTATAAATCAAAAAACAATAATTAAGGGCCTAAATTTTGCCTATCCGCTAAAAACAGTAGGTTCACTAAAAAGCCAACTATCATTGTGTATGGGCATGTTAATTGACCTTGCACGAATTTTATATAATAATGATTTAGTGAAAAATGAAAAATAATGATAACAGAAAAAGATTTAGAACTAATACATAAATACGCCACCGATAAGCTATGCGAAAAAGAAATTGAACTGTTTGGCGAAAAGATAAAAGAGCCAGAATTTGCCCAAAAAGCACGAGACTACACGCTAACAGTAGTAAGCCTGCAAACAGCAAACGAAATTCAAAACGAATATTTTGCAAAACAAATAAACAAAACAAACAAACGGCGGTACTTAAATATTGTAGCTGCTACAATAAGTGTAGCTGCTGCTTGTATTATTATTGTACTTACAATTAATTGGTTTCTATATAACAATAAATCTGCTTTAAAATATAACTACCTTACCGAAGTGTCGGAACAAATACCGGGCAACAAAGGAAGTGGAGCAGATAACTATTCGAAAGCTACAATTTTTTATTATAAAGCCGATAGCCTAAAACTATTAGTTAGAAAAAAAGAAGCGAAAAGAATGTTTGATAGTGCCGGTTTTTATTTTGAAACCAATTATAAACAAACGGATACATTCTCCGATAAAATGAATTTGTATTTCGCAGGTCTATCTTATATGTATTCAAATAATATTGAGCAGGCACAAAAATGTTTTGAGAAAACAATCACTATTTTTGACAAGAATAAAAAATATGAAAAATCGTTTTTCTTTCGTTCGCATCGTTGGCTTACAGTAATTTATGTGCATACAGATGATTTTACAAACATAAAATCTTCGCTGTCATATTATAAATCTGGAATTAATGAAATATTAAAGTCCTCAGATGCAAGCAACGAGCAAGCAATATTATTATTTCTATCAAACACAGAAAATTATCTGAAAAATAATGAAAAATAATGAAAAATAATTATTTACTTAGTTTACTAACAATTTTGTTGTTATCAAATATTTGTTTGGCACAAAATAAATATGCCTTATTGGTAGGTATTGCCGACTACAAACACGATTGGTCGCCATTACATGCCGACAACGATGTGGAACTGTTAAAAAAGACCCTAATAGATAGAGGTTTTAAAGATAGTAACATAACAACACTTATAAATAGTGAGGCAAAAAAACGAAATGTGATAGCAGAACTCAAAAACTTGGTAACAAAAGTAGGTTTGGGAGACCGTGTTTTTATTTTATTCTCGGCACATGGTCAAATGGTAGAAGATGTAAATTTAGACTCAATAATAACAAAAGACGAAGCTGACAACTTAGACGAAACAATAGTTTTATATGACAGCCCTAATATTGAAAACAATAGTTCGCTTTTAGTAAGGGATAAAAATTATAATGGAGAAAAGCATCTTTTGGACGATGAATTGAATTTTTACTTAACAAAAATAAGAGATAAAATAGGAAGTTCGGGATACGTTTTTCTTGCTGTAGATGCTTGTTTTTCGGGAACCATAGAAAAAAGCAACGGACAACAACCCAAAGGTAGTAATAATATCGTTGTTTTTTCTAATAATTTTGTGCAAAAAGAAATAAGCGAACAATTTGAAGAGTTTGAACAAAAAACAAATAGTGGTACTTTGATAGTTTTTTCTTCAACTTCCGTAAATCAACGAATTGCAGAAATGCCAATAGAAATAGATACAAAGTTTGATTCTGATGCCAAATTTTTTGGTGTGCTTTCCTATAGTTTATATAATTGTTTTATAGAAGAATCGTATAAAAATTTCACCTTAGAAGAACTGTATCAAAATATAATAGAAAACAATCCATACGAAAATATTTTACCTTATAGTAATTATAAAAATTTATCGGATATAAATATAAACGCCTTTTTTGAATAAAATTAT
>JAOZTW010000791.1 GCA_029938985.1 Bacteroidales bacterium
TTGCGAAAAAACAAAAAGGAAAGCTACCAAACCACTGACAACTAAGCAAATGTTATGTGTATATCCTGAATTCTTGGACTATTTTTTTGTTATACGCTTTCCAACCTCCTCGAAAATCTCTTGCCGAAACTTGGATATAATCTTCCATTCTTTGTGAATTTAATTGTTCTAATAATTCTTTGTTATCACCCTTGTATTTAATGCAATATCCAGAGTAAAAAGTTGCGTCTGGATTCCTGTGATAAATAAAATTTGGCTTTTTATTCATCGGGGAAAATAAAATTTTCTCACTAAAACTTGTATTAAGGCTTTGAGTTCTACCATACGCATACCATGCAATAGTATTTGGTTTTCCATTGTCTCGCTTATCAAGTATATCCTTTACTGAAAGTAGGTATTTATAAGCATTAGGAAAAGTTTCTTCTAACTCTTTTTCAGGTATTATTGAATTTGTGCCATTTGTTTTTTGATAAGGAAATATTACATATTCTTTTATTGGTTCGTCGGCGGTTTTTAGTCTGGAAACTTTTATGATTGGTTTTAAAATACCCTTTTCAAGCTTGATTACTCCCACAATCTTCGACTGTAAATAAATGTAATCATCATCTTTATTTACAAAGGGCATCATGTATATTTTATCGGCAAGTGTTGTAATTCCAACATGAATATTAACAATATCGCCAAGTCTTTTTCCTTTATGGTATGATATTTTTTTTAATGATAATTGCCAAAATTTTTGTCCTTTTATTTCTGAAAAACTTATATGCCTTTGTTTGAAGTTTGTTTTATCACTTGCTAATTGGTAGATAAATTCTTCTTTTTCTTTTTTGTCAAAAATAGTTATAGAACTATAAGTTGTAGCATCATTAAATAATTGGATAGGTCCATAATTTGTTATTTGAATTAAATTTTTATAATTTTCAAAATATTTTCTGAATTCTTTTGCTGTATCTGTATTAAAAAAAGTATTTGGAGTAATATATGCACAAATTCCGTCTTCATGTAATAATTCTAATGCAAGTTGATAAAATGCTATATAAATATCAGTGGAGCCAGATTTACAAAAATTAAAATTTTTTTGGATAAATTTCCGTTCTTGTATATCAAGATGTTGTATGCGTATATATGGTGGATTTCCAACAATAAAATCAAATTTAGCTGAAATTATTTTTGGTTTAAATAAATCAATATTATTATTTATATTATGTAATGAATTTTTAACTTCTAAATTCCAGTTTATAATAATATTATGCTCGTTTGTTAGCTTATTCAAGTGTTGCTTAGCAAGTTCTACTGCGTTGCTATCAGTATCCCAACCATAAATTTTACTGAGATTAACTTGTAATTTCTCGGGTTTGGAATATTTAATTATTCGCTCTGCTATTTTTATCAAAAACCTACCATCTCCACACGCAGGGTCTAATATTGTTTTACCAAGAATGTCGGCAGAGTTGTAATTTATATCGTCAAGCATTTTTTCAACGATATAAAAAGGAGTAAAAATTTGTCCTGTTAGTTTTTCTTTTGTATATACTTTTAATAGTGATGCCATTATTTTCCGTATGTTTTACCTTTTGTTAAATTAATAAATGCGTCAATAAATCTATCGAAATCGCCTACCTTTTTCAAAAAATCAAGTGTTTCAGTTTTAAAATCTTCTTTTGAAAGTTTGTTCGTTTTTATGAATTCAACTTTTACATTATCTATCTGTTTTTTATGAAAATCAGTTTTCTTAATTTTTATTAGATTGTTATTTTCATATGCTTTTACAATCTTATCAAATTCAGCTTCATCTCCAGTTTCAACGAATGAAATATAAAAAATATCAGGTTTATGATATAATTCAGATGCTGTATCATTATGTAATATTACGTATTTTTTGAGATTTCTGTCGTTAATATGTTCAATTTTGGTAAATGTTTTTTTATCAGAACTATAATATGGCATTTTATGTTTAAAAACTAATACTTGTCCATATAAAAAATCATTTCGTTTAAGATTTGCAGTCTCTCCTAACATATTCTCAAAATAGTTATTTGAATTTTGCTTATAATTTGATGTTATAAATTTAAAACCGAGTCCTGAAATTGGCTTTCCGTTATAAAATATTGTAATATCTACATCTTTTGAATAATATTTTCCTTTATACTTATGTTCTTTGTTATCTCCTATACCCATAGATTTTATTTCAAATCCCTTTTTCTCACCACCTAATTTTTCTAAAATTATTTCAGAGATACATTTATGCATTGGGACTATTTTTTCAGGACTTCTTGGGTGTACCGATAAGTATTTTAAATATCCTGTTTCAATACTTTTTCTAAATTTATCATTATTACTCTCCATTTGTTTTATATTTTATGGTCTTTATTTAAACTTTATTGGAATGTAAACTTACATTAAAAAAAGAGTTTTTCAAAACGTAAGTATTAATATGTTTTTATATATTACAACAAACTGGGACAATTACACATAACGGGTTCGGGCTTTGTGTCGTCAATTTAATTCAGGAACGTAGCTT
>JAOZTW010000169.1 GCA_029938985.1 Bacteroidales bacterium
TTCTTTGAAAAACAGATAGTTAATTATTACAAGAATAGTTTTCCCGACTTTTCAGCTTAAATATATTAAAATAGGAAATTGATTTATTTTAATAAAAAACTAAAAATTTTTACAGAAATTTGAATTATTTGATTACTTACCAATGAGATTGTAAATATTATAGATTTTACGATTCTTCTGTTTTTTACCTTTCCCAAAAAAACAGATGTAAGCCAGTTCTTTTATTAACATAATCTTATACAGATAAATACAGGAATATTATTATTGATAAAAGATAAAAATAGAGAATAATACAGATTAAAAAATTTTAGTTTACAAAAAAATAATTATCTTTGTGAAAAATTAAATTAACATGGAGCAACAACAAAAATATATGAAACATTTAGGTTTTTCCAGTAAATTAGTGAAAACTAACTACGGAACACTTTATGCTCACGAAAAAAAGTTGTGCAAAAATAACAAATATTTTCAAATAAAATACCTTTTTTATACTTCCGAAAACACACTTTTTGAATATCATCTATCAGAGTGGAATAAAAATGAAATAGATTATTTTGTAGCAATAAACAATACAAGTTCATATATAATAAATGCAAAAGAAAAAGCTAACAAAAAAGAAATTATAGAAAGTAATGTTGTTATTGAAAATTTTAATTACGGAGTAAACACTGCTAATTATGAAGATATTGCACCTTCTGAAATTCCTTTTACAAAAGAAAAAATTGATAATGCTTTTTTTTTTGATTTTGTTTTGCAAAAAACAAAAGATATTAAAAATGAAATTGATACTCATTTATTAAATAATTTGATTGCTCTAAAAAAAGAATTATCAAAATTTGATGATAATAATGAAAATATAAATGCTTTGATTCTTAAAAGTCTTTTTATTAAATACTTCGAGGACCGAAATATTTTAATTAACACCTCACTTACCGATACCTTAAAAACAGGTAATCCTGAAAATTTAAAAAAAACATTCCAAGATATTTCAATAATAAACGGAGATATACTAAAAGAAGATATTTTATTTTCTGAAAAACATATAAATGAACTTGAAATATTTTTCACTCATGATTACAAAACATATAAAAACACAAAACAACAAAATTTATTTTATCCATATAGATTTGATAAAATACCAATCCAATTGATTAGCAATATTTATGAGGAATTTCTTGGAAAAACAAATTTACAAGAAAAGAAAAACAAAGGAGTGTTTTATACCAGAACTTTTGTTGTAGATTTCATGCTTTCGCACACAATTTATCCAAAAATTAAAAAAAATCCTTATTCAACAATTTTAGACCCTGCATGTGGGTCGGGAGTGTTTTTGGTGCAGGCATTTAAAGAAGTATTAAAATCGTTGGAAAACAAAAAATTGTCGATTGATGAAAAAGCAAACATATTAAGAACACAAATTTTTGGAGTTGATATTGATAAACAAGCATTGCAAATAACAGCTTTTAGTTTATATCTAACTCTGCTTGATGGATTAAAAAAAGCAGAAATACAAAAACAAATTGAAAAAAGCAAACCAATATTGCCACCTTTAATAGGTTTTAATCTTTTAGAAAAAAACACAATAACAGACGATATTTATTTTGAAATTGAAATTGCGGAAAAAAAACATTCTTATTCAAAATTTGATTGTATTGTTGCAAATCCGCCTTGGGTACAATTAAAAAAGAATGATGCAAACAAATATGAACATATAAAAAAATCAAGCGAAAAAATAAAAAACTTATATATATATAAGTCTGTTTGGAAATATCAAACTTCACAAGCTTTTTTATTAAAAATAAATACTTTTTGCCACAATAACACAGATATTGCAATTATTGTAAATAACTCTAACTTTTTAAACGATGGTGCTGAAAATTTCAGAACGGAAATCCTTAAACATTACAGATTAAACTATTTTTATGAATTATCGAATGTAGCATCTATCCTTTTTAAAGGTACAGAGTATCCAAGTGCAGTATTAATTTTGGATAAACAAAAAATAGATAATCACACCATTAAATACATAACACCAAGATTAACTAATTTAAGTAAAAAGTTAAGATTAATTTCTTATTCTTCAAAAGACTCAAAAGAAGTTAAACAATCGGATTTAATAGAAGAAGACTTATTATGGAAAATATTTGTAAATGGTAATTGGGCAGATTATCAATTGATTAAAAAAATTGAATTAAGAAAGAATTGTAATATAATTGTGGAATGTTTTTCTGGTATAAAACCAACTGGCTCAACCCCAATTGGTACTCCTATTTATAAAAAAAGATTAAATGCTGCGGACATTACACAATATACTATAAATGAAACAAAGTTAGTAGATTTTAACATAAATCAGAAATTCGATAGAGGAAGAGAAAATAATTATAATAACATTTTTAAAGGTTCACGTATATTAGTTAAAAGGACACCGTCAGTGAAAGACAAATTTAGACTTGTTTGTACACATACTAATAAAGAAATAGTTTTTACAGATCATATTATTTGTATGAAATTTAAAAACGAAGAACAAAGCAAAGATTTCATTAGTATATTAAATTCATCTTTATTTGGTTTTTATTTTAATCAAACATCATCTCAAACAAACAAAGGAAAAAAACAAAGTGCAATTAAAAATACAGAATTAACAGGATTACCTTTCGTTGATATTCCTGAAAAAATAAAAAGAAAATTAAATTATAACATATTAGCTAACAAAAAAGAATTAGACGAACTAATTTTTGATTTGTATGGTTTGTTAGATTTTGAAAAAGAAATAATAAGAGAATTTTATCAAATTAATGTAGAACGAAAAAATGAATTAGTAAATCCAACTGATATAAAAATTTATGTTGAACAATTCAGAGAGTCATATCAATTAATGATAAAAGAAAATTTGAGATTACAGGCTTCTTATTTAATATCTCAAAACATTGGCTCCGTTATTAAATTTGATATTATTGATAAACAAAATTATAATTCCAAAATTGTTAAAGGTGCTTTTTCACAAAAAAAGGTATTACAATTAATTAAAAATAAGCAAATTGAAAATGAAATATTTGAGGGTTACATAAATGAAGAGAAAGTGAAAATTTATGACAATAAAAGTTTTTATATAATAAAAAGTAATCAATTTAAGGATTGGACCAAACGACAGGCAATGGACGATGCAAAAGAAGAAATTCACGAAATTCTAAAAAAATTAAAATAATGAAACTTCCTGATGATTATATTGAAATACTCGGTTTTAGTTCTCCAACTGATTTAATAGAAAATTTATATTTAAAATCATTTATAGACGCATATTACAAAGTTTTAAAAATAAAAAATATACATAATTTTAATGAAAATAAAATTCGCAATGAATTTCAAAAAATATTATGCTACTCAAGCGGACTATTAAGTGACCTGTTGAACAATAATTTAATAATACTTGGACTAGAAAATCAAATTATTAAACAAAACGGAAAACTAAGACGAACTGATATAGAACTAATTATCCCATGTTTAAAATACGTTGTAGAATGTAAAAGATTAAAAGGAACGAATAAAAAACAGTATATTGATGACGGAATTTCAAGATTTATCAATAATAAATATATTGGAATAAACGAAAAATATGCAGGAATGTGTAGTTTTGTGATAAAAGGAAATATTGAAAAAATAATTATTGGAACAAAAGATAGAATTTCAAAATATTACAATATTTTAATTGATAAAAAAAAAATTGTGATTATAAATTTTCATTTAGCTCAACTCATTCTAAAATAGACAAAAACGAAATTTTAATACATCATTTGTTTTTTGATTTTATTGAGCAAAAAAACAAACCTGCGAAATTGAAACGAAAAATTAAAGACGAAGAATAAAAAATTATGGGTACAATAAACTATAAACGAACAAAAACAAATTCTGTAAAAATAGGAAATACAGCAGTTGGAGCTAATTTTCCTGTTCGTATTCAGTCGATGACAAACACTGATACTCTTGATGTTGAAAAAACAGTGGAGCAGTGTAAAAAAATTATTGACGCAGGGGCCGACTATGTACGCCTCACAACTCAGACTGTAAAACATGCGAAAATCTTAAGCAAAATTAAAGAACAGTTAGTAAACGATGGATATAAAAATCCGTTGATTGCTGATGTGCATTTTAACCCAAAAGTAGCAGAAGTTGCTGCCACAATTGTGTCTAAAGTACGAATAAATCCTGGTAATTATACTGATAAAAAGCAATTTAAAAAAATAAACTATTCGGAACAGGAGTATAATGAAGAGGTGTTGCGAATAAAAGAACGACTTTTACCTTTACTCAAAATTTGCAAAAAACATAACACCGCAATAAGAATAGGGACAAATCATGGTTCACTTTCTGACAGAATAATGAGCCGTTATGGCGACACCGCAAAAGGAATGGTGGAGGCAACAATGGAATTTTTAAGGATTTGTAAATCAGAGAGTTTTGAAAATCTCGTCATTTCATTAAAAGCCAGCAATACGGTAATTATGGTTCATGCCTGTCGTTTGCTTGTGAAACAAATGGCGATAGAGAACATTAATTTTCCGCTTCATCTTGGCGTAACCGAAGCTGGAAACAATCAAGAGGGACGCATAAAATCGGCAGCTGGTATTGGAGCTTTACTTGTTGATGGAATTGGAGACACTATAAGGGTGTCGTTAACCGAAAGTCCTGAAAAAGAAATACCTGTGGCAAAATATATTGTTGAATATGCTACTGAAAGAAAAAATCATGAAAAATTAATTGAAACAACAGAACATCAAAATAATATATTTGAATATCAAAAACGAAAAACTTATAATGTTTTAAATATCGGCGGACAAAATGTTCCCGTTGTAGTGTCAGATTTTTATGGAAATAATAATATATTAGATAAAAAAGATTTAAAAGCCGATTATGTTTTTTTGGAAAATAATGAAGTTGATTTTTCTAAATATAAAAATACTAATTTTATTATAGAAGCAAAAAATTGGAAATCGGTACAAAAAACGTATCCCCTATTTGATTTAAACTCTTTTTATGAAAATAATATAAAATCTGATATTCTTAATTTTTTATCAATAAATTATACTCAAATATCCAAAAAATTAATAGAAGAAATTAATAATAAAAAAACTTTTGTTCTAATTCCAAGTTTTAAAACAAATAATAAATTAGGGGAGTTGAGACTTTTTTTTGATAAACTAGAAAAAATAAACGGCACAATTCCTGTGGTAATAAAATTAAATTATCAAGAAAAAGATATTACAAATTTTCAGATAAAATCGGCAGTAGATTTAGGAATTTTACTTATAGATGGTTTTGCTGATGGTGTTTACTTGGAAAATAAAAATATTGGCTCTACACAAAAAATTGTGAATACAGCCTATAACATTCTACAATCAACAGGGAGGCGAATAAGCAAAACAGAATATATTTCGTGTCCTTCTTGTGGCAGAACGCTTTTTGATATGGAAGATACTATTCTGAAAATAAAAGAAAAAACTTCGCATTTAAAAGAATTAAAAATAGCAATTATGGGTTGTATAGTAAACGGTCCTGGCGAAATGGCTGATGCAGATTATGGTTTGGTTGGTGAGGGAAACAACAAAATTACACTTTATAAAAAAAAAAATATACTTAAAAAAAATATACTTAAAGAAAAAGCCGTTATGGAATTGATATTATTAATTAAACAAAATGGTGATTGGAAAGAAAAATAAAACCCTCATTGAGGGATTTAATAGCTGTTGCATTATAAAAATTCTCCACACAAGGAGATGATTAAATTTCAAAATTTTAAACAGATGAAAAAAATACTTATTATATCTACACTTATTTGTCTGCAATTTTCTCTTTTTGCAAACGAAGAAATGAAATTGTCTGGTATATATCAAGGAGAAAATCTTTTTGTAATGAATCCTTTCTCTGTAACTGGAGTTGGTTTTTGTATTTACGAAGTACGGGTAAATGGAAATATTACAACCGACGAAATCCATTCAAGTGCTTTTGAAATAGACCTTTCACTCTATGGCTTTGATATTGGAAACAAGATTGAGATTGTAATAAAGCATAAATCGCATTGTTTGCCTATGGTAATTAATCCAAGTGTGATAAATCCAAAATGTACATTTAAAATAGAATCTATTAAATTGGATAAAAGCGGTAAACTTAGCTGGTCCACTACTAACGAAAGTGGCGAGCTACCATATATTATAGAGCAATATAAATGGAACAAATGGGTGAGAGTTACATCTGTTTTGGGAAAAGGAACGCAAAATTTGAATTATTATTCCTGTAAAGTAAATTATACAACTGGTGAAAACAAATTTAGAGTAAAACAAAAAGATGATACTAAAAAAGTAAAATATTCACAGGAAGTTACTTATCGTAACTTGTCCGCACCAGTTACTTTTACTCCAGGAAATGCAAGAAAAACAAGAGATTATATTGTATTTTCGGCTGTAACAAACTACGAGATATATGATTATTATGGAAAAATAAAATTGCGAAATCGCAAAGATAAAGTTCAAGTAAGCTCGCTTGAGAAAGGTACTTATTTTATTAATTATGATAACAAAACAGAAACTTTTATAAAAAAATAAAAACGAGGATTAAGATGGCAAAACATAATGAAATAGGAAAAATAGGTGAAAAAATAGCAGAAGAATATTTATTAGAAAAAAAATATAAAATACTTCACAAAAATTGGCATTATCAAAGAAAAGAAATTGATATTGTGGCCGTTGACAAAAATATGATAGTAATTATTGAAGTAAAAACAAGAACTTCTACCTACTACAATCTTCCTTCACAAACAGTGACTTTGCAAAAACAAAAGTTTTTAATTAATACTGCAAATGCTTATGTTAATACATTTAATATAGATTTAGAAATTAGATTTGACATCATAAGCGTACAATATAATTCACACAAAAGTAAAATAGACCATATTGAGAACGCATTTTTCCCCATTTGGTAGTTTAAAAGAGTAATTTTATTTATGGATTTAGCAAAAATTGATTGGTTAATAATAATAATTTATATTCTTTTTACCATAGCTATAGGCTTGTATTTTAGAAAGAAAGCTAATAAAAGTTTGAGTGATTATTTTCTTGGTGGCAGAAAACTCCCTTGGTATATAGCAGGAATTTCGATGGTTGCAACTACCTTTGCCGCCGACACTCCTCTTGCAGTAACCGAAATTGTTGGTAAAAATGGTATTTCGGGTAACTGGCTGTGGTGGAACTTCCTGATTGGTGGCATGTTAACAACTTTTTTCTTTGCTCGGCTCTGGCGACGAGCAGATGTACTAACTGAATTGGAATTAATAAATATTCGGTATAGTGGTAGGCAAGCAAAATTTTTAAGAGCTTTTAAATCTGTCTATCTTGGTTTGTTAATGAACTCTATAATAATAGCTTGGGTAAACCTTGCTTTAATGACACTTATTGAAGTATTTTTCGGAATAGATGGATGGCAACTACTTGCCATTATGGCAGTTGCTATGGCTATTGCTATGATATATTCAACCATTTCGGGTTTATGGGGGGTTGCAATTACAGATGTTATTCAATTTATTATCGCAATGTCAGGCTCTATAATTCTTACAGTTATTGTATTATCATCTGAAAAAGTAGGTGGTATTGCGGGTATAAAAAGTCAAGTATCGGAACAAGCACTTAGTTTTTTCCCTCAAATAGGTGGTAATAATGTTGCTGGCACACTCACAATTAGTGCTGGTGCTTTTCTTGCTTATGGACTGTTTCAGTGGTGGGCAAGTTGGTATCCAGGAGCCGAACCAGGTGGTGGAGGATATATAGCACAACGAATGATGAGTACTAAAAATGAAAAACATTCAATATTTGCAACATTATTTTTTCAAACTGCACATTATGCAATCCGTCCTTGGCCTTGGATTTTGGTAGGACTTGCGGCATTGATACTTTATCCAGAACTACCAGAAAACGAGCTTCGTTTAGGCTATGTGATGGCTATGAAAGATTTTCTACCAATAGGTTTAAAAGGACTTTTACTTGTCTCATTTTTATCGGCATATATGAGTACTATTTCTACTCAATTAAATTTTGGAGCAAGTATTTTAACCAACGATTTAATTTTGCTAAATAAAACCAAAGAGGAGAAAGAAAACAAAAAAAATGTTACAATTGGCAGACTTTTTACTATTGTAATAATGTTTATTTCTTTAATAATTACTTCTCAAATAGAATCCATATCTGGAGTATGGGAATTTGTAATAGAATGTGGTGCAGGTTTGGGTATGGTGTTAATACTCAGATGGTATTGGTGGCGAATAAATGCTTGGAGCGAAATTACAGCTACTCTTGTGCCTTTTGTGGTTTATGGAGTTTTGAAACTGATAAAATTTATTAAACTACAACCAATTATAGCCGAATATGGAGATAAAATTCCTGTAGAAATAATGGCGGTTTTTAATAATAATAATGCAAATTTGGTTTTTCCAAACAGCTTTTTCTGGACAGTTTCAATTACAACAATTGCATGGGTTGTAATAACGTTCTTAACTAAACCTACAAAACAAAGTGTTTTAATAAATTTTTATAAAAAAGTAAAACCACAAGGAGCTTGGAAAACAATCCAAAAAATATCGGGAATAAAATCAACAAAAGATAAATACTATTTATTAAATCTTTCCGTATGTTGGTTATCTTCAATCGTTTTGATTTACTCTGTTTTGTTTTTTATTGGAAAAATAATTTTTGCCGAATGGCAAGCAGTAGGAATATACGGTATTATTATTATAGTTTCGTTCTCAATATTTATGTTGTTTGTAAATAAAACAAAAATATTTGAAGATTAAAAAGTACAGATATAAAAAATATAAATACTTATATTACCTGAAAAACTTGCTAATCATTAAGTTTGCTTTCAATAATATTAGTATAGTCTGTGTATTTAAAAAGACTTATGACAAATAATAACATAGCTCACAATGATGTATATATTACATACAAACTTAAATATATTGCAGTTTTTGACGCTTT
>JAOZTW010000170.1 GCA_029938985.1 Bacteroidales bacterium
AAATTCAAAAGAACAAGTTTAAATGGTTAATTATTTATTTTGATATGCCTTAACAGAAATACAGAAAATTATTAGAACAAAACAACCTTAACAATGACAAAGAAGATTTTAATACTTTCTTACTTATAATTTGCTTTTATAATTGTACAAACTTGTGTATGGAGGCGTTGATTGATAACCTTTTTACTGTTAATTGACATTGTACAAAAAACAAATAACGGCAAGAAGTTACTTAACCTTTTTCGTTAAAACTTAATTTATGGCAAACGAAAGCAAAACAAAGCAGACTGTTAGTAAACATTCTGATAAATTTTCTGAAAAAAATGATTATTTATCTAATTACGAAACAGATGAGAAAAAATTTAATCAAGATTTTCTGGAATTATTAAAATATGCCAGAAGTTTGAATGATAAATTGCATTCATTTAAGGTTCCCGAATCTCAAAGAAGTCTATTGATAAGTGGAGTTTTAATAGCATTATCAAATAAGGCTTTTTACAATTCGTATAAATATCAAAAACCAAAAGAACTTTCTGAAAATCTGGTAAATACAATAAAAAATAAACTGACAGAGGTACATAATAAATATATTGAAAATGTTGTTACAACTTATTCATTTATAAAAACTCATACAATAATATCGGTAAAAGATAATATTTTAAAAAATATTATAGATGAGATAGATAAGAAAATAAATAATTTTATAAAAACGTATAAATATTTTGACACACTTGGACAGTTTTATATAGAATTTTTGCGTTATGCAAATAATGACAAAGGTCTTGGCATTGTTCTAACTCCTCCCCATATAACAGAATTATTTACAGAAATTGCAAATATAAATAAAAATAGTGTTGTTCTGGACACCTGCACAGGAACTGGCGGATTTTTAATTTCTGCAATGAAAAAAATGATTATAGATGCAGGCGGAGATAAAAATAAAGAGTTGGCAATAAAATCAAAACAAATAATTGGAGTTGAGCTACAGCACGATTTATTTTCGCTCTTGTGTTCAAATATGTTTATTCATGGCCATGGACACAGTAATTTACTGAAAGGTAATTGTTTTTCCGAAAATATTCAAAATGAAATAAAAGATTTTAAGCCAAATGCAGGATTTTTAAATCCACCTTATAAAACGTCAAAAAATGACCCAGAGGAATTAGAATTTGTATATAACAATTTGCAACAACTTGAAAAAGGCTCTATATGTGTTGCAATTATTCTTTCAAGTTGTGTTTTGGCTACTAAAGGAACTGGTTTTGAAGTAAAAAATAAATTATTAAAAAATCATACACTTGAAGCAGTATTTTCTATGCCAAACGAGTTATTTTATAATTCTAATATAAGTGTATCTACTTGTGTTGTAGTTTTTAAAGCAAAAGAAAAACACCCCAATAAATTTAAAACATATTTTGGTCTTTGGAAAAATGATAACTTTGTAAAAATAAAACATCTTGGAAGAATAGATTTACATAAAACATGGAACGGAATAAAAGAAAATTGGCTCAATAATTATAAAAATAAAGACGAAATAATAGGAGAAAGTATAAAAGTAAAAGTAAATGCAAACTCGGAGTGGCTTGCCGAAAATTATATTAAAATAAATAAAATAGATTTTATAAAATTTATACGAAATTATGTTGGCAATGTTTTTTTAATTAATAAAATTGATTTTATAGACAAATCTCCTGTAAACAAACAAAGTATCGCCTTAAAAGATAGAAATTTTAAATATTTTGAACTTTCAAAAATATTTAAAATAAAAAAGGGAGAAAGATTGGTAAAAACAAAACGAATAGCAGGGCAGATACCTCTTTTAACTTCAAAATCGTTAAACAACGGAATATCAACATTTATTGATTATGAACATTTCAAAAATAAAAAATCAATATATTCAAAAAAAATAACTATTGATATGTTTGCAAATGTATTTTATCATGCCTACAAATATTTTAGTGATGATAATATTCATACATTAATATTAAAAAAAGAATACGAACAATTTGAAAATGAATTTTCATTAATTTTTATTGCCGTATTTTTACAAAAAATAGGGCTACCCGTTTAAAGTTGGACAATAAGTTACTGTCGGTGTGGCTTAAAAGCCACGCCGACAGTTTATATACAATTGTTTATACAAGAGCGAGCTGCAACTTTACGTGGGTAGCCAAAAAATAAAAAAAGTGTATAACATTTTTATATTATAATTAAAAAACTTATGGATACCAAATATTTGAATTTTAAGAGTGCTGTATATAATATTTTTCAAGAAATAATTTCAGAAGATGCAGCTTTCTATAGCCTATGTTTTAAACTCAAAGATTTTTTTTCGCATAGCAATTATACTTGTGTGCGAATAAAAATAGATGAGAAAGAATATACTACCAACAATTTTGAAGAAACACGTTGGATTTTAAAAGAACCTTTCAAAATTAATGATAATAAAAGTGCTTCAATAGATGTTTTTTATTCAAAAGAGTTTCCTATTGCAGATGAAGGAGCATTTTTGAAAACCGAAAGAGAATTATTAATTTGGTTAAAAAGTATAATAGTCTCATATTTAGGCAATAATAATCAAGCAAATTATTCTTTTAAACCTCAAATTTATGAAGATGATAAAAAGTTTTTACCAAATTTTTTATCTGATAATAAATATGATAGAGAAATTTATCACGATTTGATGGTATATAAAGTAAAAGAAATTTTATTAATAGCAACTCTATACGATGCTTACAGTATAGAGCGTGAGGGTAATTTTACTCACCAAATACTTGGCGATTATATAAATTTAGACCTAACTTCTTTCCCACGTTTTACGGCTGTAAACTCCTACGCCGAAGCACAAAGCAAATTGAAAAACAAGCACTTTGATTTAGTGATAATAATGGTGGGAATTGATAAAAAAATTGCATTAAATAGGATTAAAAAAATTAAAAAAGAATTTCCATACCTACCAGCTTTTTTATTGTTAAACAATAATACAGATATTTCTCTATTTGAAAAAATAAACGAAAAAGATAAATATATTGATAATATTTTTGTGTGGAATGGCGATTCACGCATTTTTTTTACAATAGTAAAATTGCTGGAAGATAGAATTAATCTTGACAATGATGTGAAAATTGGACACATAAGAATTATTTTGCTGGTAGAAGATTCTGCAAAATATTACTCTCGTTACCTTCCGCTACTTTATCATAGTGTGATGCGACAAACACAACGAATAATAGAAGATTTATCTGTAGATGATGCTATTTCAAGAATTTTATCTTTAAGATTAAGACCAAAAATTTTATTGGTTTCAAACTACGAAGCAGCAAAAAATATTTTTGATAAATATAGAAATAACTTTTTGAGTTTAATTACCGATGTAGAGTTTTTTAAAAATGGTAAAATTTATAAGAACGCAGGTTTTGAGCTTGCTAATTATGTGAAAAATTCTAATCCAACACAAGATATTCCTGTAATTATTCAATCGTCGAACCAAGAATATAGAGAACGAGCTTATTCGCAAGATTGTTCGTTTATTGATAAAAATTCGCAAACACTCGCCCTTGATATTAAGGGTATTGTAAAATACAATATGGGTTTTGGTGATTTTATTTATTATGATAAAAATGGTAATCAGTTGGATTTTGTGGCAAGAAATATAAAAGAATTTGAAAATAACTTAAATCTCTTACCAGACAATAGTCTTGTGTATCATGCAATGAGAAATCATTTTTCGTTGTGGCTAAAGGCAAGAGGCGAACAAAGAGTAGCCGAAATATTATCTCCATTACAAACAGACGATTTTCCTGACGCAAAAAGTATAAGAAGTTTTCTTGTAAATGCCGTGAGCCGCAATAATTATGAAAAAAGAAAAGGTAAAATAATAGATTTTTATGAAGACGAAATTCTTGATAAAAGTAATATTATTTTGTTGGCTTCAGGTGCATTGGGCGGTAAGGGAAGAGGATTAGCTTTTATACATAAACTTATATATAAATCAAATATTTCGGAAAATTTCCCAGATATAAATATAAAAACTCCATTAACCTTTATTATAGGAACAAACGAATTTGATTACTTTTTGAGAGATAACTTATTGAGATACAAAGTATATAATGATATGCCTTATCTCAAAGTAAGAGAATTATTTATGAAAGCTAGATTAACGAAAAGAACACGAAAAAGACTGAAATTAGTACTTAAATATGTTCGTAAACCAATTGCAGTACGTTCGTCTGGTTTGTTCGAAGATTCTCTAATGCAACCGTTTGCAGGTATTTTTGAAACTTATATTGTTCCCAACAATCATGATGAGTTGAAAGTGAGATTTGAACAATTACAAAAAGCGATCAAACTTGTTTACGCATCAATATTTGCAGATAAAGCAAAATCATACATAAGTGCAATAAATTACAAAATAGAAGAAGAAAAAATGGCAATAGTTTTGCAAGAGGTTGTAGGTAACGAACATGAAGGATATTATTATCCTGATGTTAGTGGTGTTGCTCAATCCTATAATTACTATCCTTTTTCACATATAGAACCAGAAGACGGATTTGCAAATATTGCACTTGGATTAGGAACTTATGTTGTGGAAGGAGAAAAATCGTATAGATTTTGTCCCAAATATCCTTCTATTCGTAACTATAGCCCCAAAGATTTGCATCAAAATTCGCAATTAGAATTTTATGCCGTAAATTTAAAATCAAAAAAACTGTTTTTATCCAAAGGCGAAAATGCGGCATTGAAACGATTAACTCTCTATGATGCAGAACAACATGGTAGTTTGAAACATTTATGTTCGGTTTTCAATATGGATTCTAATACTATAATACCTGGAATTGATAAATCTGGACCACGTGTAGTTGATTTTGCTAATATCCTTAAATACAATTATATTCCTCTTGCAAATACACTGATAAAATTACTTGAAATAGGTAAAGAAGCAATTGGAACAGCGGTAGAAATTGAATTTGCAATAGATATTAACAAAGACAAAGATTACAAAGCAAGCTTTTATTTACTGCAAATTAAACCATTAATTGGTAACACCAAAAACTACGAAGTTGATATACGAAATATTGATGCCTCAAAAACTATAATGTTTACCAACAAAGGAATGGGAAACGGTTTGATAGATGATATATCTGATGTAATTTATGTTGATAAAGATACTTTTGATAAATCAAAGACAGAAGAAATAAGCCAAGAAATAGCTGAATTTAATAAAAAAATGGTTAACGAAGAAAGAAAATATGTTTTAATAGGTCCAGGCAGATGGGGAACTCGTGATAAATGGATAGGAATACCTATTGAATGGTCGCAAATATCAAATGCAAAAATAATTGTAGAAACAAGTCTTAAGGGCTATCCGCTTGATGCCTCGCTTGGTTCACACTTTTTTCATAATGTAATATCAATGAATGTAGGATATTTTTCTATTCAACATAACAAACAAAACCATATTTTGGCTTGGGGTAGATTGGCTAAACAAAAAATAATAGAAAAAACAAAATATGTGAAACATATAAGATTTGAACAGGCTTTAAAAATTAAAATGGACGGAAAACAACGTGTTGCTCTTATATCTACCTAGTTAGTTGTTAGTTGTTACATCTTTGCAACTCTCGGCTATCCAACTTAAAATGGATAGCCGTTTTTGCAATCTCAAATAATTTTATTTTTTTTGCATAAATTAGAATTAATAAACCAGATCAATTAGATAAAAAATGTCAACTATTTTTCATTTATTTGAAACATGCTTTTATTTAGGTTTGAAAAGGTTATTTATCTTTGCTTTGTTCTTTATCTTTTTCTTCGTTTTGTTTTTCTTGTTTTTCAATAATTAAACTTTTTCTAAGGTTTGTATAATCATCTGATAGATAAAAAGAAAGCAAACTGGCAAGTCTTATTGCAAGTTCTTGATTTTTATAGTTTCCTTCTTTATCTTTGTTTAATAAAAATTTATTAATACCATATCTATTTACAATATCAAATTCCTGAGTATAAGCTTTTGAACTAAAGAAAATTGCTCTAATAGCCGATTTTACATCGCCAGTAAACATAAGACCTGCTCTATCTGCGGTGAGTTGTAAAATTCGTGCAATAGCAATTAATTCTTGTTTCTTCTCTGTTTTATCATCACTTTTATTCAATTTTTTATACAAACCAACTACCTGTGTTGTTTTTTCCATTACAAAAACACTTTTGGAGGTGATATTTGAAATTGCTTCTGTATTTTGAATAACCTTTGCTACCAAGCTAAGTTTTGGTATTTGCTTGATTGCTCCACCTATACCACCAACAAATGGTATAACAGCAAGTATTGTTTCTAGTACTATAGTGCTTTTTTCCATAGTGCCTCGCCAAACATCAGACGACGTAATTCTTGAGTGTTTGAAATATAAATGCGAAATTTCTAAGCCTATAATAAATTCAAATTCAGAAAAATTAAGATAATAAGGCGACTCTTTATCAAGATGATCTGCTCCAATTATTAAAAAAGATGGACTTCCTTCATAGCTTCTTATACCCACCGATTTGTCGCCATGAGCAATATAAGTTTCTAATCCTTCAATACCAAAAGCTACTTTAATATCTGTTACAATATTTGAAATTTCGGGATATTTGCGAGATGTAAGTGGCTCAGAATAAGATTTAATAATTGAATAGTCTGGTATTTTTACAGAGGCAAGCCAATTTTGAAGCGAAGAAAACATAGCTCCTTTTCTTGCCGCTGGATGTTTTAATTTTAGTTCAATTTCTTCTTCATTAAGTTCATTATATATAACATCTTCATAAGTTGTGTCTGCTGTTCCTATAAATTCTGGTTCAAGTAATTTTCTAATTATTTGGGTTTTTTCCTTTAATTCGCCAGTTGCCACGACAAGCAAATTGTCCAACCTTTGTTTTGATAGAGGCTGTAACATAGTTATTTGCTTCAATTGAGAAACAGATTTTTCTCCTTCCGAAGCTTTTGCAAGTAATTCTATTAGAGAAACTTTTAACAATTGCCCTCCTGCCTGACTTGTAATATCTACATCTTTTGGTGGCAGTAAATCCGAAAGTGTTTCATCTGGAATTTCTTTTAAACATTTGCTTAATATTGTGGTCGCTTCCTCTTTTTTATTGCACGCAATTAAGTGTTTACAATATTCTATTTCAAAAATAATTACATTTAATTTATCTTTTTCTAATTTCAAAAATTTGTCTCTTACAACATTATGAAACTGTAACAACCTTGATAATTTTGTTTCATTGTCGGCAAATTCCAAAATTAATTTTAATATTGTAATTTCGTGGTTTGTTGATAATTTCCATTTATTTTTCCAAGCCATAATTTTATCTTCAACATCAACATCGCTTGCTATTTCATTAATTAAAGTACTTAATTTTTCGTCTTTTGAAAAAACATCAAAAACAACATCTTTTTGTTTGTGTAAAAATTCGATAAAAAAAACTGTTAATTCATCAAATTTATCATCACGAACCGTTAATAGCAATGTTAAAAGGCTGTGTGTAAATTTGTAAGCATGAGCATGTTTGTCTGCATATAGCCAATTTTGACGAGCAAATTCGTATAATCTTTGAGCTGGTTCGCAATTTACATATTTTTCAATTTCTTTATAATATTTGGCATTACTAATATATGTGAACCACTGACAACTACCAACTTCTACAGAGTCTTTTGTTATTGCTTTTTTGATAGTCATTTTTTTATTTGAAATATCAAAAACTTCCTCTACACCAAAGTTAGAATTTAAAGCTATTAGCGACGAACCTTTACTTGTAAGTATATATTTCCAAACCAATTTGTTGGTTACAGTCTTGCTTTCAGGCAGTTTTTTCACTGAAGATATTTCTAAAAAAGCGAGTAAAATTTCGTCTTCTTTGTAAACAGAATAATACCACAGTTTTTCTTTTTTGGTAATTTTTTCTAAATACCTGTTGTTCTCCGAAATAATATAGTCTTTTTTATCAGAATAATATTTTTCAATAATTGAGTTTGCTATAAAATTTTCAATTTCTGTGTCCAACGAGTTTTGTACAAATTTTTTCAAACTAAAAGAACTTTCTTTTTTGTTCCAATCATTCAACCATTTTGTTGGTTTAACACTGTAAATGAATTTATTATTATTAAGATATAAAAAAAGTTGGAAACTACCAGCAAGTCCAAACGAACTCTTAAAACCTTTTTTTAATTGATAATCAACAACTGTTATTCCTTCTATTTCTGATATTTTTGTTTTTCTTTCTTGCTTATTTTCAAGCCAATCGGATATATTTTTGGTTGTATTTGAAGCATCAAAGTTTTCGGGGACATAAAAAAAAGTAGGATTTTCTAATAAATTAGATTGTAAAAACTGAGCTTGTGTTTCAAAGCTTAAATCATTTTCTTTCATAAAATTTGAAATTTTAAGGTATAGTTTATAAGGCTTGTCTAAAATACTAATTATAATTTCCAAAAATATCAATATTTTTTTAATTTACAAAAAGTATATTAATTATTTTAATAAAATCTTTTCAAATTGTACTGCAAAAGATTTTGTGGCTACTAATATTGGTTTTGAAAATGTTTTTGAAAATATATCTATACTTCTACTTTACGAAATTAAAATAAACGCCAAAGGCATGATATTCAATAGATATATATGTGAGGGCAAGATAGATGATCTATTTGTTTTAGAAGCACCAAAGATGCGTAATCTATTCACAAATGTAAATGATATCGCCAAGTTGGTACTTAAATATTTTGCTTTTTTATTCCTTGCCATTTCAGGCAAGGAGCTATTGATTATTGCACCGTTAGTGCTTATATTATTTATAATCAGAGACTTTTAACTTCGTAAAGTAAAACTACATTGTATGTTTTAAATACCTAAAATATGTTTCTTTATTATTTTATTCACAAATAATTGCAACTTAAACTAAAGGAATTGGGACAAAACAAGAACGTAGATATTTTTTTTATTGCTAAATTCTGACCTCTAAAATAATGGGTAAAAAACTGGC
>JAOZTW010000792.1 GCA_029938985.1 Bacteroidales bacterium
ACTTTGCTTGAGTAGGGAGCAAAGCGACCGAAACAAGCAAAGCACACAAGCCAAAAACAATTATCAACCGAGCAAATGTTAAAAACTTCTATCAGTCTTTTACAATCTTTGTTATAATTGTTTCTTTATCCATTTGTATCTTGATGATATAAATGCCATTATCAAAATTAGATAAGTCAATAGTTTCAAGATGTCGTGTACGTTTCTTTTCAATTAATTTTTTTCCTGCAATATTAGAAATAATGATTTTTTGAATATTATCATTCTCAAATTCAATATTAAATTTTCCACTTGTAGGATTTGGATATATCGAAATCCCTTTTTCTTGTAATGTTTCTATTGAGGTAATAAAAGAATTTATGGAAATATCAAAACTACAAGTTGCTGTATTGTTTGCATTATCTATTATAGTCCATTTTACTGTTGTTAAACCGATTGGAAATTCTACATTTTCTAATGTTAGCTGATTATTAAAATTATTAATTATAGCAAAATCACAATTATCACTATTTTTCAATGGGTTAAATTCTGTTCCTAAAACTTTGTAAACTGTCTCACCCTCTGTTAATTGTTTTGTCTGTTTTTTTATGCAAGCAATCGTAGGAAATATAATATCATCAATTATAATATTTTGATTAACACTAATACTGTTTTTATTGTCGTCAGCAAAATTCCAAGTAACTGTGTAAGTTCCCTGTTCTGCATATTCTGTTGGGTCTGTGGTTGTTGCTGTTACAGTTCCTACACAATTATCTGTCGTTGTCGGTGCGGTTGCAGTTATTGAACATTCTCCTATTAAATCTAGCAAAGTTGGAGTTTCGGGATTTGTATTGTCACTAATTATTGCACTCTGACTTTGTGTACTGATATTTCCGTTTTCATCTTGATAAGACCAAGTAATAGTTGATACTCCTTGTGTGGTAATTGGAAAAATTGTTGCTGTTGTTCCTGTAACATCTCCCATAATATCATCTGTTGCCGTTGGTGGTTCTGGTTCGTAAATAATACATTGGCTTACTAAATCATTCAAGTTTGCAAAATCGGGTATAGGAGCAGTAGTATCTGCTTTTTTCGTAATAATAATTGGAATATCATTAATAGAGGTATTTAAAATATTGTCTGTTAATAATAATGAATCGTTTCTTCCAAATAGGTCTTTTACATATACTTGTTTCCAGTTAGTATCAAAACTAAACGGAATTTTAGGTTCGTAAACACCATAAAAATAGTGCCTTTTTTCCCAGACTACATAGGTCGTGTCTTGCTGGGTATTTACAACTGTAAAAAAATAAATATCATTATCTAATAAACTAATATCCTGTTCAACTGTCGAAATATTTAAAAAAAACTGTACAAAGTTTTTATAATAAAAATAAAATTGTGTAGGTGTAGTAAGTGTAAAGTTATCAGTAGGTTCATTTTCAATAAATCCAATTTTACCATTTTTACTTGTTAAAAAGCAAGTATCTGTTGGGGTACCTTTTTTATGATAGCCTTGTGCAATTCGCCACCAGTACATTCGTTCTATACCATTGGAAAGTCCAAGAAGTGTTCTGTGTATATATTCATTTGCTCTTATTGTGTCTTTTTTTGCTTTTAATTCTGGCTCAACATTATACGCATACATCCTAAAATAGTCGGGTATTCCATATCCTTGCATATCTCCTGCAATTGCACAAGGAAAATCAGATTTTGTATTCTCAAATGTAGAATAACCAGCTTCAGTTTTAAAATCTACTGGTCTTGGTCCAGAATACTCTGTTGTTATCATTGGTTTATTTGCAAAAGCAGGGTAATCATTCATAATATTTCTTGTATAAGCTATTGATGCTGGGATAGTGTAAATATCATTATACAGATGCTGGTCGTAATAGTCGCAATGTCCATTTACAGGGTCAGTTTGGCTCAAATTATAAAGAGCAGTACGTACTATTGTTTCAGTATGCGTGTTTTGTTTCCGTTGTGAGCCTCCTAAAATAAATTTTGCATCAGGATTTACGCTATGTATTGCAGCTTGTGTAGTTCGTGTTAAATCGGCATATTTATTACCAAGTTCAACAGGGTCTAAATCTGGATTATCTACTCCTCCCCTGTGTTTAATAACATTAAATTCCCATTCATTTTCATAATATTTAACTTTTTTATCAATGTCTCTTTCTACAATATGTTTTACATAATGATAATAAGGACTACCAATAGAAAGGTCAAATGGAATTGTGTAGTTAGTAAGCGGGTCATTGTAGTTTTCGTTTGCCCTCTGTGTAATCCTAACTAAGGCATTAGAGTTTTCAGGTAATTGTTCTAAAAAGTTATCAATTAATGAATCTTGATAATCTGCAGGAGTAGGTTCAAATTCATCCCAACGTATAGTAATATAAGTATGACTAATATCTAAGTCATCTATAAAGTTCATAAAAGTTTGACCTTCATAACTACCTCCAAAACCAACTCCAAGCCTTGTAGTGTCCTGCGAATATGTTGTTGATACTTTTGAAATGAATAGAAGTATAAC
>JAOZTW010000171.1 GCA_029938985.1 Bacteroidales bacterium
GAAAAATTACAACTGTTTGATAATTATATTATTATGAAAGCAAAAACTTTAGTTATATATAAAATATCTTTGTTAAAACAAAAAAATTTTATAACATAATAATATTAGCCTCAAATTTTAAGAATTTTGAAATCCTCGAAATATTGAGTTCTAAGAAATGCCCAAAATTAATAATTTTTCTGAATTTATAAAATTAAATTTTTATTTTCATAATCTCAAATTCGAAAAAAACTGTTCTTAATTCTACATAGCAAAATTATATATTGCAGATAACAAGCTGTCTAAGTTTGTAAATAGAAAAAATTGGCAATGTTTCATTTATGGTTTACATTTTTATCTGTTGCTACATGCTTTAGCTCATGGCAACTGATAAAAAATGGCGTTTTTCATATCATCTTTATACTTTTGATAATATGGAAAACGCCAAACAAACTCAATAAAAGTTTTATATTTGTCTTAATTTTTTAATGCAATACTGTTAATTTTATCTCCAACCTCCAATTGATGCACAACATCCATTCCAATTACAACATCAGCAAAGTTTGTAAATTTGTTGTCAAATTTAGCGAGAGGAGCTTGTGCTATAAACCATTGAACACTTTCTGCTTCGTATCCCAAGTTTTGCATACCAACTGAACCTTCGGTAAAATAGTCGTGAGAAGTTTCTGTTTTCATAGCAAAATTGCCATGTCCCCAACCATCACCACGTTTACAGCCACTTTGAACAGCCACATTTGGAGATACCCTGTAAAAATATGTATCCGAATAATAATTTTCATTAATTAATTTGATAAAATTAGCAACAGCTACTGGTGCTTTATTTACATGTAGTTCCAAAATAATATCTCCTTTTGTTGTTCTTATTTTTACTTTTTGTTTGTGAGGAATAGTTGAAATCCAAGCCCAATCTACAAGCTGATATTTCATAATACCATTTTGTTTTAAATCGCTACCATTTATGTATTTAATAGCTTTTATTAGTTCCAAATATGTTTTAATATCTTTGGGTAAAATACAATTACTTAGAGCATTATTTATAAATCCTGTATTTTCGGTACTATAAATTTCTCTCAAACCAAATTTTGGAGTGTGCATTGCAAGCGAGCCGTAGTAAATTAGTGCAGGATCTTTTGATTGAATTGCTTTTTTGAAAATTAAAGAAAATTCTTTGTACAAATCATCACCTTGTAAATTACTTAACTCTTTATGATATTTATCAAAATCAGGATTTGTTCTCATTTCAAACAAAGTTCTAATTCCTAAAGTACTAATTATTTTATCATTATTACTAAATGTTTGGTCATTAACAAAACGAAACGAAGTTGGATCTCCCGCAAGGGCATACAATAAAGAAGCTTTTTCATAAACACTTTTGGCTTTGTCGTACCCTGAAATAATTCCACTTGCAATTTTTTGTTTATCATTTGAATATTTTAGAGCAGCTTTCAACATTTTAGTTCTTGTTTGCCAGTCATTTAACTGTTTGGCAACCATAAAATATCTATCAGCATCGTTGCTAATACCTTTTGTTACAAAAAAATCACAAGCAACAACTGCTATATTAAGATTTCTGTTTTTGAGTTCTTTAAATATAATATCTTTTGATGCAGCGTAATTAAACCTTGAACACGATTTTATAGCATTAACTTTTATTCTATCATCTACTTTATCGGAAGTAATGATAGCATGCAATAAATTTAATGATTGCGAATTTGGTGTATTGCCAAAAGCTGTAGCAAGATTAATTTTTATATGTACATTGTCGCTTTTGTTATACTCTTTTGAAAGTAGTTCAAAAAAATTATTAAAACTTTCGTTTCGTGCATTAGAAAAATAATTACTTATAATAACCTTCACTTCTTCATCTATATTATCATTTGAGATTATTTCAACAGCTTTTTTAGTAGAATTAGAGGAGGTTAAATTTCGGATAGCCAATCTAATTAAGCCCCATGATTGTCCTATTAAAACATCTTTTTGTTGTGTTGATAAATTCAAAGAAGATATAAACGATAGTCCTTTGCTTGTTCCACATCTTCCCAATGCTTCTAAGATGTTTTTTTTAACCTTATTGTTTGATTCGGAACTATATGCTTCAATTAAAAAATTTTCGGCAGATGAACTACCTATTATTCCAAGAGTAAAAGCAACCTCCTCACGTATTTGCTTATCAGGGTCGTTTAGTAAAGTAGTTAAGGACATTACTACAGAACTATCTCCAAGAGATGCTAATGTGAAAATTGACGCTAATTTATAATCAATCGTATCGTTGCTTAGGTATTTTAATAATTCCTTTGTATTAGCTTGATTTCCTAATGAATAAATATTTTGAATTGTTTTATTATCATTAAAAATATTTCCTATTAAGTCCTCATTAAAATTTTCTTTTGTTACTGTTGTTACATCAGAATCACAGGACCATAAGAAAATTGAAATTAGAAAAAAATAAAATATAAGCTGCCCCTTTTTTCGAAAAAATCGTTTTGTGTAATTGCTTTTCATTGTTTTGTTTTTATATGAAATTTTATTGAAATAGAAAAAAATAAGATAAAATTATTACAATAAAATGCAACAAAAAACGTTCCAAAATACCCAAAAAAGTATATTTTTATATCAATATATAGTATTTTAGGCTTTTTGTAGCCTATAGTATTATTTTTTATTAAAAAAAGCTTGCTATTTATTATTTAATATATAAATTTGCATTTATATTTAGTGTGAAAATAAAGCAAAATCGTTATCAATATTAGTGCCAAATACATAAATATATTTTATTATTTTAAACCTTAAATTAAATTTACTATGAAAAATTATTTTTCAATTATTAATCTTTTTTTTGTTATAGTTTTTATATTTGCAGCTTCAAGTTGTAAGAATGATGAATGTTCGCATAAAGATAAAAAAAATAATGTTAAAAAAGATACAATTATGAATGAAACATCTGCTAATCAAAAAGAATTAGATAAATATGTTAGTTGTGATTTAAAAGCAGATTTATCTCATTTGTCTGATAATCAAAAGAAAATGCTTCCGTTGTTATTTGAAATAGCAGGAATTATGGATAATTTACATTGGCAACTTGCATGTGGAGAAAATCAAAAATTAAAAGCGACTATTACAGACGAGGCTACAAAAAAACTTTTTATTATTAATTATGGTCCTTGGAATAGACTGGCAGGCAACAGCTCGTTTGTAGAAGGTGTTGGAGAAAAGCCAAAAGGAGCTTATTTTTACCCAACCGATATGACAAAAGATGAATTTGAAGCATTTGACGATGCCACTAAATCAAGTTTATACACAGTTATTAGAAGAGACAAAGCTGGTAAATTAATTTCAGTACCATATTATGAAGCTTTTAAAGATGAATTTCAAAAAGCAGCAGATTTACTTATCGAAGCATCAAAACTTGCTGACGACGAAGGTTTTAAAAAGTATTTGGAACTTAGAGCAGAAGCACTTTTGACTGGTAATTATTTTGAAAGCGATATGGCATGGATGAGTATGAAAGACAATGATATAGAATTTGTTGTTGGTCCAATAGAGAATTATGAAGACGCACTGTTTGGATATAAAGCAGCTTTTGAAACATTTATTTTGATTAAAGATAAAACCTGGAGTGCAAAACTTGAAAAATATGCAAGTTTACTACCTAAAATGCAACTTATTTTACCTGTTGACGATAAATACAAACAAGAAAAACCAGGTTCAAATTCTGACTTAGGAGCTTACGATGCTATTTTTTATGCAGGCGACTGCAATGCAGGAAGTAAAACTATTGCTATAAATCTTCCAAACGACGAAAAAGTTCAATTAGCAAAAGGAAGTAGAAGACTACAATTAAAAAACTCAATGAGTGCTAAATTTAATAATATTTTAGTACCAATTTCAAATATTCTAATTGCAGAAGACCAAAGAAAACATGTAACATTTGATGCCTTTTTTTCAAATACAATGTTTCATGAAGTTGCACATGGTTTGGGTATTAAAAATACTATTACAGGAAAAGGAAGTTGTCGTAAATCTTTAACTGATTTATATTCAACGCTTGAAGAAGGTAAAGCAGATGTACTTGGTTTATGGCTGATTACAAATATTACAGAAATGGGAGAATTTGAAACAAAATTAATGGATAATTATGTTACTTTTATAACAAGTATTTTTCGTTCTATTCGTTTTGGTACATCAAGCTCACATGCTAAGGCTAATTTAATTAGATATAATTACTTTATGGAACATGGAGCTATGTCAAGAAACGAAAACAGTACTTATACTGTTGATTTCGACAAAGTTAAAGAAGTCTCAGATAAACTTGCAAACATTATCATTACAATTCAAGGAGATGGAGATTATAAAGCGGCTACAGAATTAAAAGCTAAATATCATGTAATTACTCCAGATTTAGAAAACGATTTAAAACGTTTGGACGATGCAAAAATTCCTGTTGATGTAACATGGAATCAAGGTCTTAAAGTTTTAGGATTGTAAATATTAATCAAGAGTTTTACCTTTTGGTTGAAGCTCTTAGGAATATTAAAATAAATAATTGACAAGTTTAAATTGTTAATTATTTGTTTTAATATGCCTTAAGTGAAAAGAAATATTTTATATAATAAATAAGATTAGAAAATGAAACACAAATCAGAGGTAGATAAATTTGAATTTGCTTTAGACAACCCTGTTTTTAAAGTTATTTCTGATATTTTGGATAAAAATAAAAAAGAAGCATATCTGATAGGAGGATTTGTTAGGGATTTGATTTTAAAACGAAATTCAAAAGATGTAGATATTGTAATTGTGGGTAGCGGAATGGAATTGGCAAAACAAACAGCAAGGCAATTAAAAGGTAATATTAAAGTATCATTTTTTAAAAATTTTGGTACAGCAATGTTTAATTATAAAGGCATTGAATACGAATTTGTTGGAGCAAGAAAAGAATCTTATAGTAGAGAATCTCGCAACCCAGTAGTTGAAAACGGAAGTTTGCAAGACGACCAAAACAGAAGAGATTTAACAATTAATGCACTTGGAATAAGCTTAAAAAAAGAAAATTATGGGGAGTTAATTGACCCTTTTAATGGCTTAGATGACATAAAAAATAAAGTAATTTGCACACCATTAGAACCAGATATTACCTTCTCGGACGACCCACTAAGAATGATGCGTGCAGTAAGATTTGCGTCTCAGCTAAATTTTAATATTGATAAAAAAACTTTTGATTCTATTAAAAAAAATAAATCAAGAATAAAAATCATTACTAAAGAAAGAATTATTGAAGAATTGCATAAAATAGTTAAATCTCCAAAACCTTCAATCGGCTTTAAATTGCTTTATGATGTTGGTTTATTGGAGCTTATTTTTCCTGAATTATACAAATTGCATGGCGTAGAAATAAGAAATGGAGTGTCGCACAAAGACAATTTTCTGCACACAATACTTGTTGTAGATAATATTGCCAAAAACACAGATAATATATGGTTGCGTTGGGCGGCTGTTTTTCACGATATTGGAAAACCTCGCTCCAAAAAATTTGTCAATAATATTTGGACTTTTCATGCACACGATGCTATTGGAAAAAACATGCTACCTTCAATTTTTCGTAAAATGAAACTTCCATTAAACGACAAATTGAAATATATTCAAAAATTGGTAGCTCTGCATTTACGACCAATTCATTTGAGCGATTCTGACATAACAGACTCTGCAATAAGAAGATTGCTATTTGATGCCGGCAACGAAGTTGACGATTTGATGACTCTCTGTGAAGCAGATATAACTTCCTCAAAGGAGTATAAAGTGAAAAAGTTTTTTAAAAATTTTGCTATTGTTCGTCAAAAATTGAAAGACGTAGAAGAGCGTGATGCTATTCGCAACTGGCAACCTCCAATTGAGGGCTTAGAAATAATGAAAACTCTTAATCTTCCTCCGTCCAAAGATGTTGGCATTGTAAAAGATGCTATAAAAGATGCTATTTTAGATGGTGAAATTGAAAATTCGTATCAAGCCGCACATAAATTTATGTTAAATTACGCAAGTAAACATCTTAATAAGGAATGATACAATTATTCAATGGTTCAATAATCCAATTATGTGATTATAAACCAATAGAATAAAGAAATACAAATGTGTAAAAACTTTTGTATGGGTACTTATAACAATAAATAGCTAATCTCTTTTATATTATAAATCTCAAAATAAACTACTTATGAAACAATTATTTTTAATATTTTTTATACTCTTATTTTGCCAATGTAGTAGTCCTGCACAAGAAACAGAAATTAAAATTACAATAAAAGGTGCTGAGAATAAAAAAGTTATGTTTGCAAACTATTACCAAGATGATATTCAATTGGTAAAAGAAATAACTTTAGATGAAAAAGGAAAAGCAGTTATTGTGTTTGATAAAAAACTTCCTTTTGGTATATATTTAATAATTGTTCCAGAAATTACTTATTTTGATATTCTTATAGATGATGATCAACTATTTGAAATTCAAACTGATTTAAAGAATCCTATTTTTAAAATGAAAATAAAAAAATCTAAATCAAATGAATTTTTTTATAAACATCAAAAAGAAGTTACTACAGTAATGGAGAAACAAGGAAAAATTATTGAAGAAATAAAAACTCTTACTGATAGTTTGGAAATCAAAAAGTTAGAAAGTAGAATAAGTGATTTAGACCAAGAAATAACAGATATTTGGAAATCAGAAATTGAAAAAAATAATTCACCATTTTTCACAAATATGCTTAAAGCAATGCACGTTTTTGAAGTACCTTATGGCGAATTTTATGATTATGTTGATTTTTCTAATTCAGGTTTGTTAAAAACTCCATTTTTTCAAAATATTTTGTTATACCATTTGTCTGTTCATATTGAAAAACCTCCCAAAGAAATTATTAAACAAAACGATTTGTTGATTTCTAAAACTAAATCAGATTCATCAATGTATAAATATGTAACATTTTTTCTTTTAAGTCAATATAAAGATATTTGCAAATTTGGTATTAATGAAGTTTTTATTGATTTGTCGGACAAATATTTTTTGAATGGAAATGCAGATGCTTGGATGAACAAACAACAGATTGATATAATTACAAGGACAACAGATAGATATAGATATTCAACTATTGGAAATCAAACATATAATTTTAAAGTACTAACTTCAACTGGCGACTCCCTTGAGTTTTATGATATTAAATCAAAATACAAACTATTGTTTTTCTGGAAAATAGGTTGTGGACACTGCGAAGAAGCAGCAGATACTCTACGAAACAACTACGAAGCTATAAAAAATCAGGGATTTGAAATTTTGGCTATCAATACTGACTGTAAATCAATTGATAAATGGCAAAAATATATTAAAAAACACAATTATAATTGGTACAACGGAGTGGATTTGAAATCAAACTATGCTACTCTTGAAAATTACTATGTCTGTTCATCGCCACTTATTTATATTATTGATAAAAACAATATTATAATTGGTAAACTTTATGGGCAAACACAAATTAATAATTTTGTAGAAAAACAAATTAAAAAATAAATTACAATGAAAAATACAAAAATGAAACCAACATATCCTAATAAAAAAAAACAAAGTTTTGATAAGTTATATATTGGATTAATCCTTGGACTTTTAATTCCGCTGATTAGTTTTTATGTCTTCTTTTTAATAAAAAACACAAGCTTAACTTTTGGCAAATTTGTTGAATACTTGGGTAATAGTGGAGTTATTCCTCAATCAGTTACACTTGGGGTAATTCCCAACTTGCTAATTTTTTTTATTTTTATTTGGACACATAGATACTTGTCGGCAAGAGGTGTAATAGTTGCAACAATGATATATACTGTTGTAATTCTTGCCGTTAAATATATGTGATAAAACTTAAATTAAGAATTAGGAATTGGTTTACACCTTAAAATTCAACTGTATTTCCATTGAATTTTCACTGTATTTCAACCGAATTTCCACTAAATTTCTATTGTATTAATTGTAAAAAATAGACTTTTATATATTTATTGCGAACAAATTTCCAATCTTTTTTTTCTCCAGTAATTTCAAAATTTAGATTTTTGAACAATTTTAGACTATTTTGATTATCTTCCGAAATATTGCAATATAATTGGTGTATTTGTAAATAATTAAACGAATAATCTATTATTACTTTTAATGCTTCGGTAGCATATTTTTTATTTTGTTCTGTTTTTTGTATCATTATTCCGATTTCTGCACGACGATTAAACAAATCAAAATCAAAAATATCTAATATCCCTACTGTTTTGAATTTATTCTCTGAAATTTTCACATCTATCATTAATTTTAATTCTTTTGTTTGATAAATATCAAAATGAGAGTTTTCAATATATTTTTTCAATATATATTTTGAAAAAGGAGCTAAAGTTGTACTAACTTTCCAAAGTTCTGTATTGTTTTCCCATTCATATAGTAAATCAATATCGTTTAACTCAACAGCTCTAAGTTTTATAAATTCGTTTTCTAACATTTTTTTATAATATTTGTAAGTAAGTAAGCAATTCAAAAAAGCAAAATATTGATTTAAGAAATAATCTATAAATTTCTAATTTTACTTTCAATAATATTAAAGTTTGGCGTTTTTCACGAGTGTCAAGTTCAAGGCTTTTTTGAAATATTAGAATTAAAGTTTACCTTTGTAAATGAACATTTTAATATTTCAAAAGTAACGAAGAAATTGATACTCGTGAAAAACGCCTAAAGTTTTAATAATTTAGGCATGTTTCATAAACAGTAAATATACTTTACACTTTTTTACCGATTTTGGAAACCTTATTTTTTTATTTCAACCTTAGTAGAAAAATATCATCAGTATTATATTTTAACCTTATTATAAGAATATTAAATAAGGTAATAAGGTTTGTAAATTATGAAAATTATCTTCCTACTGAAAAGTCGGGAAAACTTTTCTTTAAACAATTAACTATATGATTTTCAATGAAAAACCCAATTTACTATATTAAGA
>JAOZTW010000793.1 GCA_029938985.1 Bacteroidales bacterium
CTACGATGAAAATAATAACAGAATTATTGATACAAATAGTATCAATTTAAAAATTAAATAATGGAAATAACCAACAAATTATGGGGACTTTGTAATACTTTACGTCACGATGGCGTTGATTCGTCAGATTATGTAGAACAATTAACTTATTTGCTGTTCTTAAAATTGGCAAAAAGTTACAAAGTGCAAGTTCCAAAAAATTGCAAATGGGAAAATTATGACGCAGATATAATAGGATTGGCTTTTGAAGAGCTTATTGGTAAAGTGGCAAATGATGGTAAAAAAGGTGCAGGTCTATATTTCACTCCTCGCCCTTTGATACGAGCAATTGTAGAAGTGAGCAAACCTAATCCTCTTGAAAAAGAAGATTTTACTATTAGTGATGTTGCTACTGGCACATCTGGTTTTCTTATGCTTTCGCATCAATGGCAGGAGGAAATTAATAACAAAAAACAGCTTAGTAAAAAACAAATTGAGTAAAATATATTATTGTTACTTGGAATGAAAAAAAAACAATAAAAAAATATAATTTTGAAAATTATTTTCCGTATTACAAATGTTACAAAGATAATATTTATTAGTTGCATTATGGTTGGTATAAATCTTAATGCAAAAATAATTATTAATATCAAACATATTTTCGTTTTTAAAATTTCTACAAAGATAAAAAAAAAACAACTATTGCATGACATTACCTGTAAATGAGCATTTTAATATTTCAAAAGTAACGAAGAAGTTGATACTCGTGAAAAACGCTAACAAGTCATACTTTTAAAACGTTTACAGCATTAAATCTAAGCATTTATTTTATCAATTTCTTTTATCAAACTTGGAAATTCTTTTTGTTCTATCATATTAAAATACTGGAAGTTAACTAAAATATTCATCACACTATACAGTATAGCGACAAGAAAAACGGATATAACAGTATAAAAAATAGCTGAAAATTTTATCAACCAAATACTACCAGCTTCTGGCGAAAAAGCACTTGATATACTAACTATTATTGAGCCAAAAAAAATAATACCAAAGAAAATAATGTAAAACACTATTACAACCAAAACTAATAGTCGAATGGTCATAAACCACTTATCTTTAATTAGATAAAAACTTCTTCGGAAGGCATCAATAAATCCCTTTCGTTCATGTACTTGAATAGGAAAAATGAATACTGTTGCTATTAGTACATAAATATATGGTAATCCTAAAAACAAAATACCTACAACTCCAAGCACCATAAATATGATTGAAAGTAAAAAATGAGAAAGAAGTAGCCTAAAATAATTGGCTTTAAATTCTTTCCAAACATCATCTACAGTCAAATTCTTTTTTCCTTGATTATTATATACTTTAATATAACAGCTTACAACATTGTTAACAGCCACAACACCAAGAAATTGAAAAACAATACCCAAAAAATATAAAATGATTAGTGGAATAAAACCTCCAATAGAACCTGTTAAATCATCATTTTCTATTATTGAAAAAATATTTATTTGAGACAGGGCAAGAAACATTGTTCCAAGTAGTAGCAAGGGACCTGCCAAATATAAAAATGTTTTAACAAACATTTTTAGTTCCTGTGCTATAAATGTAAATGTTGCGTTAATAATTCCGCTAAAATTTCGTTGTTCTTTAAAACTTATTCCAGTATTTTCCATTTTTCAGTTAAATATGATAAAAAAACCAAAAATCAAGTTTTCATTATTCTATAATAACAAAAACTTGATTTTTGATTTTCTAAATTTAGTATATTTGGCGTTTTTCACGAGTGTCAAGTTCAAGGCTTTTTTAAAATATTAGAATTAAAGTTTACCTTTGTAAATGAGCATTTTAATATTTCAAAAGTAACGAATAAATTGAAACTCATGAAAAACGCCGTATATTTTTATATTTTTCTCTTATAATATTATTAATAATTTGCTGCTTTATAAGAATCAATCCATTTAGTGTCTCCCATATCTTTCAATAATCGTAAAGCATTCACACCAAAAAAAATACCATTAATATTATCTACTCCATAAGCTTGTAGTATTTCAGTTTGTTTTGGTGCAGGAATAAAATTTTCGTTACTAGACGACCAACCTGGCTCCTTAGGTGTCATTTGAAATAGGGGATATTCTTTGTATCTTAATTTCCATAAATCATCTAATGTTTTTTCGTCTATATTATTCAAAAGTAGCATGTTAGACGAATTTTTTATATTTGCAACAGATGGTTCTTCTCCACGTATTTCTGCCAAAAAAGTACTTTTACTCATAGGAATTACTTCTTCTATTTTGCCAGTTGGAGCAAAAACAATACAATATTGCACCACAGTACTATATGAGGGAGCTATACGAAAACCGAAGTAATAATCAGTATCATATTCTGCATCTCCAAAAGTATTATTTTGGGCAAATAACATTATTGTAGAAAAAATAAATAAATATATGAGAAATATTTTTTTCATAATTAAAATCGGCGTTTTTCACGAGTGTCAAGTTCAAGGCTTTTTTGAAATATTAGAA
>JAOZTW010000172.1 GCA_029938985.1 Bacteroidales bacterium
AATAAAAATAACATCGCTTAAATTGGTTAATTATTTATTTTAATATGCCTTATACTTCTCGCTTTCATTAATTATATAAGTGTTTTAATTTTTCCCATCTGGGATCAATTTTTTCTTCATTTTCTATTGGTTTCAATTTTTCCAAATAACTTAACATAGATTTATTACAAGTTCTCTTGCCGTCTTTATCTAATTGATGAACAACTTTTGTAGGAATACTTAAATGAATATATTCGTAAATATGTTGTGCCAACTGAACTTCTGTTTCATTGTATGCTAAGGTTATTTGGTCGTAAACATTAGTTATATCGGAGTTTTCTTCTCCAAAATCAATTTTTAAATTTGTATTATAATTTATTGGTAAATTTATTTTATCCAAACAAATATCACAATCTATCATAACAACACCATTAATATTAAATATTAATTCAATCATATTTTGTTTTACATTCATTTTTATTTTAACAAAAACTTCTGCTTGCTTAATCCTTGACATAGGAAAAGGAGAAAAGAAATTATCTTTTACTACAAATTCAAAATTATAATTACCTTGCCTAACTCCTCCAAAATGAATTGAATATTTTTTTAATTGAATCATAATGTTATTTAAAATTTTGCAAAACTAATTATTATTCTAAAATAATAAAATAAAATCCTATCTATTTTATTTTTTTTTCAAAAAAAACTATTAAAAAAACACGAAAACATTTTTTTTTACTAACATCATAAATCCTTGAATATATGCCTATAACAATCATTTTTGTTATGAATAAATGTGTGAAAAAGTTTTTTTTTTTTTTTTATATAAAATAGTATTTACCTTTGGTTCAAATTTTGTCGTGTTATTTTCTGTTTTTCGCAGTGAAAAATTACTCAAATAATCAATATTTTAAATTAAAAGTTTATGAAAAAGAACACTTTTTTTATTATTACAATGTTAATAATAGGTAGTTTATGGATTACGTCTTGCGACCCAAAATCTACAAACAATAATGGAGAAGATGGAGAAGATACAACTAAAACAACTAATAATGTAGAAGAAAGCGATGTTGAAACTTTTTACTTAGTACCATCTCCAAAAGATATTTTTGGATTTACAGATGATAAAAGTTTAGTTTTTAACTCAGAATTAATTAATCCTACTGAAAATGTAGAAAATTATATTGACAACAAAAGAAAACAATTAAATTTTGGAATATATGCTGCCGATTTAGCTTATGTAGCAGCTTACGAGAAGGGGAATGAAACAGTTAAGTATCTTGATGTTGTGAGAAACTTAAGTAATAAAATTGGTATTGGTGATGTTTTTAACGAGAGCTTGACAAAAAGAATACAGAACCTTACAAGCAATAAAGATTCACTTATTGTCGTTTCAACAGATACATACTTTGATGTAATTAGATACCTTGAGAAGAAAGAAAAAATTAGTACACTTGCTTTAATTGCAACAGGAGGGTGGATTGAAAGTTTATATATTGTAGTAAATCTTACTACTTTTGAAGAAAGAAGTAAATCAATACAAGCAATTGCCGATCAAAAAATTGTATTTTTTAACTTGATGATGTATTTAGAACAAAATCAATCTGATCCTAACATTCAAGATGTTTTAGAACAACTTGCACCTATAAAAAGTATATATGAAGAGCTTGAAGTTGTTAACATGGAGTCACATCCAAAAACAGACGATAACGAAAAAATAGTTATTGGAGGAAGTGCTAAAATATCAATTTCAGAAGACCAATTTAATAAATTAAAACAAACTATTTCAAAAATACGAAATAATTTTACAGGAAATAGCGTTCCATAAACATAACAATAAATGAAAAAAAATTATGAAAAAATTAAAATTAAAATTTGTCCTATTGCTATTAATAGTTATTTTACCATCTTTATCATTGTTTGCACAAGATTGTGGTAGCAAATGGAAAGTTCAACCTTTTAGTGGGTGGGAAGCAACTTCTTTAACAAAAATAGCTTCTTGTACTACAGGTAAAACTTATGAGTTTGTTGTACCTTTCTCCGACCAGTACGAATATTATTTATCGTTTTATGCAAGTTCTTCTTTTAACAATAGAATGAACTTTACGCTTGAAGACGCAAGTAATGGTTCTGAATACCTTAGTGTTCCTGGAGAGATGGGAATTATGGACGATGGTAGTGAAAATCCTAAAGGTAGTTCTGCTTTGGCTTCTTACTATGATGAAAAACTGAAAAAAGATATTCATCCATTTTTTATTATTTCGCCAGATAATTCTGTTAGCCTTAAAATTATTATAGAAATTCCTGACATTGATGGTGAAGAAGGAAAGGTTGTAAATAAACTAACAAGCAAAGGATGTGTTAAGGTTCTTATATTTGAAAGAGAAAAACCTACTAATTAAAAAATATAATTACTTAATTATCAAATTGGTTAAATCCAATTCTGTAATATTTTTGGCATTTTTCAAACTATCATTTTATTAAATATAAAAATTGATATTTTGAGAAATGCTTTTTTTTATAAATTAGCAACAATTTGAACATTACCTGTGTGAATAATTTTCCCACCCTCACTATACCTACCATCGTACATTAAATTTAATTGCAAGCCATTTGAAATATTGTGTTGATAAATTAGATTCCAAACAAAATTATTTCCTTGTTGTAAACCCTCTAACATAATGTATGCAACCGACAAGTTTTTATTTGCATTGCAGACTATATTAATATAATTTGCATTCATAGTTATTTTTCCCGCTTTCATTACCGAATTTTCAGATTTTATTCCAAATTTATGCTCATAATATCTTTCATCTCCCAAAATATTACTCTTCTCCCGATAATGATAAAAAAAATCAATTCTTGTCTTTGGAAAATTATATTTCGCATTTAAAATAAAATGATTATAATTAATAGTATAATTTTTTTCAGAGAAAAAATCATACTCGGCATTTATGCTTCCAGTTTTTAAAGTATTAATTAATATAAAATTCTTAAAAAACTTTAGTTTTAATGAAAAACTGTTAAAATCAGTCATTTTTTTATCAATTCCTGTTAACAGTAAAATATTATTTTGCTGTTTATGATAAATATAATTAAAACTAATTTTTCCATTCCTGTTTAAAGAAAAAGTATTTTTAATAAAAAACAATAAATTTGTAGCATTTGAATCTACAACCATAATATTTTTGCTAATTGGAAAAACAGGAGCTATTGAACTTTGTTCAAGTTTATACAAAAAATTATCTGAGAACAATGAAGCAAATTTCTTTAAACCTTTTTCTTTCTTCCATAACCTTTTTGGATTTATTGAAACTACTTGATTAAACTTATTAGTAAACACTTTGGTGTATTTATTTGATTGCTTAAAAACTCTCAAGTAATTTGCTTCATCTTGAAAATTAGCAATTTCAAATTCGTTTAACTCTTTGTTACCGTTATTATTAAAATCTATCCATTTATAAATACCCTCTCCTGTTGTAACTTCTAAATACGAAAATTCATTTTTCCGTTCCAAACCAGAACCAACTTCGTAGGCGGTAGAAAATTTAATAATTTTTTTCAATAAATTTTGTCTAAAATTAAAACTACCAACAAGTGTATTTTCAGGCTCTTGTTCCACCAAAGAAGTATCAATAATATTTAGTTTTCGGTAAGTTATATGAAACGAAGAATTGTTTGATTTTAATAATTTTGTGTTTGCCACAAAGCTGTAGTCATCGCTAAAATTATTGATTGTTAAACTATTATTTACTAATAAATAATCAAAACGCCTTTTGTAGCTTGCCGTAAAATTATTAACTAAGGTGTCGCTCGTTTTTATAAAAACAGAATATTGATTAAAAGCAAAGCTATTGTCAAGCAAACTATCTGTAACTGAGTTATTCCATTTATTATTTTCTATTTCATACTTAGCACCAATTTCTATAAATTTTATAGTTTTGCTAAGTGATATTTTATTTTTAAAAAAAACTGTTTTATTCAAATTGTTAGAAGTAGTGAGATATCCTGCATCAATATTTAATTTGTATTTTTTATAATCAAAACTTGTTATTAGATTATTATTCAGACCATTAAAATCATTACTGCGATTCATCTTCGACAAATCGTAGTTAATATTCAACAAATTGTTTAATTGATAATTAGTATTAAAATTAAAAATATTTTCATTTATTTTGGTATCGTTATCTGGTTCTATATTCCAATTTCTATCAAATTCAATATTTTTATAAAAATCAATTGCATCATAATTAAGACCTACAAACATATAATTTATAGAAGACGAGAATTTAATACTACTTGTGTCATTTCCAATAAAATATTGTTTTAACGAAGTTTTTGTAGCAAAACCATTATTGTCGCCAGAATGTTTATCCGAAAAAGTATTTATATCATTATTAGACATGCTAATTTCAAAATTAAAAATTGTATTTTTTGTTAAATCAACATCACCACCAAAAGAATAAACCTGTTTTTGTTTTGGAGCAACTATATAACTAATAGCCTGATAATCGCCCTGTGCAATATTATCAACTGGACTAACCCATTCATAAACTCGTCCGTTTGCGTTGTTAGATTTTATTTTGTAATCTCCCTTATTGCTACCAACATACGAAAACGCTACCTGATAAAAAGCATTATCTTTGTTTTGCGAATAAATATAAATATCATTAAATATTATGGTTTCTATTAAAGTGTCAATTTTTTTATAAAGAATTCTTTCAATATTAAACTCCACGCTGTCAGCATTTTGATAAGTGGCAAGATTTAAACTATCGCCAATATTATATAAAATGAGCTTTTGTTCATCGCTTAATTCCTGTTGGATAGGTTGATTTTTAGCATCAGATTCCGAATATAAATTCATATAAAAATCGCCCTTATTAGTCTCTATTTGAGTTGAATTATAAAAAAGAAACCGAGTATAATTTTTTTCAGAATATTCAAATTCCACTGTTATTCTTTTATTTTTGGTAATAAGTTGCTTGGCAGTAAAAGTTATTTCAGCCGAATTATAATTAATAGTATAATCGTTGTTTTCGCCTCTTGTAAGCAATTCTCCATCAATATATACTTTTTCACTATTTGATAAAATGATTATAAAAGCCTCATTATTTACTCCTTGCAATTTATAAGGACCTTGATTTGCTTCTATTCCATCAAGCTTTACTCTGTTATATTTTCCTTTTGATATAGCTACTCCAGTTTGATTTTTTTTAAGCTCAAGTTTTTTTAATATTTTAGAACTATCAATCTCATAATTAATTCCTTTCAATTTTTTTGAATAATTAATAAAATATCCTTTTGGTTTAAACACTTGATAATCGCCAACAGTAAGTTTATTTTTATTATTATAAACAGAAATAAAAATTTTGTCAAAATCCTGAACCTGTTGTGTATTACCTTCGGCTTGAATAGGAATATTATCATCTGAAATAGAAGCAATAACAGAAACATCTTCGTTAATTTTGCCACTCAACTGTAAGTTCAAATTTGAATTTAAAGACAAATCCTGATTATTACCAAAACTAACTCCACGAGAAATATTTCCCTGCTTGTCAATTGATTGCGAAGGAATAAAATCCTCAAAACTTTCGTCAACAGAATATTTAACATTATTTTGATAATTCTCAAGTTTACTTACAATTAAACTCGTATCTTTGTTAAAAGTAGTTTGTTCAAAATAAAAAGGAAACACTTTATATTCTACAAATATTTTGGAAAATGTTGTATCTTTGAGTATTAAAGTAGATTTTATATTATCAAAAAAATACGAATCTGTGGAAATTTGTTGCCCCTTGCTGTCAAGTAAATTTATACTACCATGAATAGTACTAAGTGTATCAATCACAATAGTATCAGCATATTGAAATGTTTTTTTTCTAATATTAGAAAAATGTTGAGAATAAATATTAGAAGAAATAATTGTCAATAAAAATGAAATAATTATTTTTTTAGGAACATTCATAAATGTTAACTTGCGATGGTTTTAAATTATATTTTAAGATACAACAAAACAACGAAAAAAAAGTATTTTTTTATATAAAAAAACAAAATTGATATGATTTATTTTTTTGTAAAGTAAAAAAATAGTATTTTTGCAAAGTAAACCTACATCTTTAATAAGATATATTAAAACAAATAAATAACAATTTAAACTTGTTCTTTGTTTATTTTGATATGTCTAAAAAGTTATAAAAAAATAAATGGACAAACCAAAAATAAATCAAAATTTCAATAAACTATATAAGCTATTATTGAATAATAATATTGCAGAATCAATAATTTTATTAAAAGAAATTATCAAAGAAGATAAAAATTCGGGAAATAAAACAGAATTAGAAAAACAAGCAGAAACATATAAATATCTGTTAGAGTATTACAAACAAGGCATTGAAGACCCATATCGTGAAAAAATACATTCTGATATTGTAAAAAATCTTTTAAACCTGACCGATAATATAAAAGAATCTATTCTCGCACAAGATTTGTCTATAAAAACTTATGAGTGGAAACGAAAAAAAGAAAAATATTCATTAAATATTATTCCAGAAATTAATAAAATAGTAAACACAGCTACCGTAGAAGGCGAAAATATGCTGGAACGACACAATAAAGTTCAAAATATATTTATAGCTTTATGGTTTACAGATAAATATACCGAGGCTGAAACAAAAAGAGCAAATGATTTCTTTTTGTCAGAAAATATTTATTGGGACGAAAAAGCATTAACTATCAGTGCGGTAACAATAAGTATAATTAGATGTTTTGATGTTAGAAAATTAGAATTACTAATTGATATTTTTGAAATTCAGGAAAATAGAATTTGGCAAAGAGCTTTGGTTGGACTAATTATCGGACTTTATGTTCATGACGAAAGGTTGGAATCCTACCCTGAAATAAAAGAAAAATTAGAAAATATTAGCAAAACAAACAAAGCAGAGGAAAAAATAGAATTTGCTTTTTTGCAACTAATAAAAACCAAAGAAACAGAAGATATTGTAAAGAAATTTCAAGAAGAAATTCTACCTGAAGTAATGAAATTTAAACCTAAAATAAACGATAAATTAGATTTAGATGATATTATTTCGGAAAGCTTGATTGAAGACGAAAACCCAGATTGGGAAAAGATTTTTGGAAAAGATTCTACTGGTTTTATCAATAAGATGGAGGAGTTTTCAATGCTTCAATTAGAAGGTGCTGATGTGCTAATGAGTGCATTTTCTCAACTTAAAGATTTTAGATTTTTTAATGATTTAATAAATTGGTTTACACCTTTTTATAGAGAAAACATTGAGGTGATAAAAATATTTGAAAATAATGTTGAAAACAAAGTTAAAGAGTTTGATTCTCTCACGTTTTTAGAAGGTTTAGAAAAATCGTTGTATATGTGCAATTCGGATAAATATTCTTTTTGTTTGAATTTAGAACGAATGCCAGACCAGCAAAAAAATATGATTCTCAACCTTTTTAATATGGAATTATCATCTATAAACGAAGTTAACGAAACAGATAAACTTGCCGACGAACTTGGAGGCGAACAACAGGTAATAACTCAATATATTCAGGATTTATATCGATTTTTTAAACTATATAAAGACAAAAAAGAATTTACAGATATTTTTAGTCAAAAACTTGATATTCACAATAAACAATTCTATAATTTATTAATAAAAAACGATGATACAATAGTCAATATTGCAGAACTTTATTTCTCCAAAAAATATTATGTAGACGCAATTGAAGCATTTCAAATTCCTATTGCAAAAGGAGAAAGTGAATCTATGTTTTATGAGAAAATTGGATATTCGTATCAACGACTTTTAGATTATAACAACGCTCTTGACTACTATCATAAAGCAGAATTATTTGACACAAATACTATCTGGATATACAAAAAAATAGCCTTCTGTAATCTCAAACTAAATAACTACGAAGAGGCTTTAAATTATTATAAAAAAGTAGAATATCAAGACCCCGAAGATTTGCACACACAAACAAATATTGGGCATAGCTATTTGCATCTTGAAGATTACGATGAGGCATTAAAACATTATTTTAAAGTGGAGTTTTTTGCACCGTCTAATATTAAAGTAATGAGACCAATAGCTTGGTGTTCACTTGTGATTGGGAAATTTGACCAAGCCATAAAATACTATTCAAAATTATTAGAAAAGGAGGGTACAAAATATGATTATATGAACTTGGGACATTCATATTTTTGTAAAAAAGATAAAATTAAAGCTGTAAAATATTATAAAAAAAGCCTTGAGAAATTTAAAACAATCGAAAAATTTGTTCACGAATTTATGGAGGATAGCAATTATTTAGAAAAACACGGATTTTCAGAATTTGAAATAAAGCTAATTTTAGACCTTGTGCTTATTGCAGAGTAGAATTAAAATTAAAAATTGGTTTACACCTTAAAATATAATTTTTTACAACATAATACGCCAGAAAATATTTAATTAATTCGTTTTTTTCAAAAAAAGTCTCTTTTTTTTTGAACAAATAAAAATAATTATTATTTTTGCGGTTCTTAAAAAATAAAAATACATACTTTATAACAAATATACCATGATAATAGTTCAAATTAAAGAAGGGGAAAACATTGAAAGAGCTCTTAAAAGATTCAAAAGAAAATTTGAGAAAACAGGAACAATTAAAGAGATACGTGCAAGAAAAGTTTATAAAAAACCTTCGCAAGTAAGAAGAGAAATGAGAAATAAAGCGGTTTATATACAGCAACTTAAAAGAGCAAACGACGAGGTATAAAAAGTTTATAAAATTTTAAATTCGATTTTTTGTTTCATAACTATTTTTAGCCATAATTGCATTAGTGATTATGGCTTTTTTAGTAAAACACAAAGGGAATTAAGAATTAGAAATTAGGAATTAAGAATTGGTTTACACCTTAACCTGAATAATTCATAAATTTTCTATTCCGATGCGTAACTGTTTGTATATTTGAAC
>JAOZTW010000794.1 GCA_029938985.1 Bacteroidales bacterium
GTCAATTTCGTCTCCATAAATTAGTTCGCTATCGGAGTGTCCCGTAAATTGTTTTAACCAACCTTTGCTACATATTTCATAACCATAATCTGATTGATAATCCAAAACCCTTACTCTTAAAATAGAAAAATTTGCATCAAAAATAATTATATAATAAAAATGATCATATCTACCTTCATTTAATGGATTTGGTTTTGTACAGCCACCAATTCTGCAAGCATTTACTTTATTAAAAGACAGAAGTCCAATTACACTATCTTGAATTTTTAAATTGAATAACAAATTGTGTTTATTAAGTTTTAAACTATCTGGAATTTCAATTTTTTCAAATGAAATTTCTTTTTTTTTGCCAAACACTTTTCTAATCTCCCTTTTTATTTGTTTTTCGTAGTTAGTGGGCAGGGTCGAAAATAATAAAAACGACAACAACGAAATTAAAGTAATAGATATAAAGTATTTCATAATTATTAAAATTTGATTTTACAACAGTAAATGAGTATTTTAATATGCCTAAGTGAAAATGAGATAATAACTAACACCAATCTACTTGTTTGTTTTGTCCTTTTAAAAAAAATAAAAAGTCATTAAATAGCTCGCTATTTGCAGATTATTAAATTATTAAAAAAACAAAAAAACGGTGTATCTTGAAGCTACTTATTATTTCATTTTCACTAAATGAAAAGAATTAAGTTTTTTCAAATAAATTTTATTAACAAATTAATTTAAAACATCACACCAAATCCTAAATTTAATTGATTGTTCCAGTTTGTTTCGGATTTTGATTTAAAATATTGATAATCTGCTTTTAAAACAACCCCTTTTGCAAGTTTCCAACCAAAACCAAAAATAATTTCCTCTTTATGGAAACTATTGTCTGCTATTATAAAACTGTCTGTTTTAAAATGAGTGTTGTAGTTTTCATATCTTACAAAGGCAATAAGTTCTGTTTTTAATTTGCTTGCTTCTAAAATATTGTAAGAAAATTCACAATAATAACCAGATAGTGCTGATGCTAAATCTGAGCCAGTAAACTCGTTGTATTGATTAGTATTATCTATTGAAACATAATAATATTGTCCTTTTATCTGAAATCCTTTTAGACTATATCTCAAATCAGAACCAAGCATGGCAATATTTACAATTGAGCTATCGGCTTGCAAAATTAAATCGTTGTTAGATTTGTCAATATCATTATATAACAACGATTGTGATTTTCCATAATATCCTGAAAGCCCAAGTTTTAAACCTCTAATGCCGTAAAAATCTATTCTGCCAGCAAGGCTTGGAGAACTAATAATTGACTTTGCTCCCTTTTGTCGTCCACCACGCAAACCCTTTGCCCCATTAAATTTAGCTCCTTCATCATAGCCATTAAAACCATTAACAACATATATTTGATATTTTAAAGACATATCATTAAAACGACCTGTAAAGCCAGAACCTATTTCACGCCAAGTAGTAGGAGCAATTTTACTATCTAAATTAGGACGCTCAACTCCATTAAATGTAGTTGGTTCATGGTATTCGTTTACAATTCCCATAGGTATTAACATTAAACCAGACCTAAAATTCAAGAAATTTGTAATTTTATAATTTAAAAACGCCTGTTCAACATAAACTTCTTTTACATGTTCAAATTCAATTTCACTAATAAAATTTGTTCTTGAATTAAACCTGTAACCAAACAACATAACCAAACGATGCACGTCTAAAACCCCGTTTTTAAATGTATTATCGTTTGTAATTGATTTGTTAAAATCAACCTGAGCATAACCTCCAATTGTCAAATTGGCATCTCTGTTCATCATATCTTCTGCTAAATTAGTTTGCTCTTTTAATATGCTGTCTTGTTGTGAGAAAGCATGTAGTGTAATAAATACAAATAGTATCGCAATTAATTTTTTCATAATATTAGTTTTTTAATTAGTGAAAATGAAATAATAAGTAACTCCAGAATACGCCGTTTTTTGTTCTTCTACTATTTTAATAAATCTGCAAATAGTGAGCTATTTAATGACTGTTTAAATTTTTTAAAATTTTTAAAAGGGCAAAATAAACAAGTATATTGGGGCTATTAATTTTTTCTTTTTCACTTAAAAGTTAATAAATATGTGAAATAGATAAATAAACGAATCGTTAGCCTGATTAATTCATAAATCTGCGGTTGTTCAAATATACAGACAGTTACGCATCGGAATAGAAAATTTATGAATTATTCAGGTTAGTACTTTTATCTTTCTTTTTCACTTTGCAAAAAAACATTATTTTCATTTACCTAACAATACCTACTTATTGGTATTTAATTAAAAACAAATAATTAGTGAAAATGAAATAATAAGTAAGGCATATTAAAATAAATAACTAACCATTTAAACTTGTTCTTTTGAATTTTATCTTCTTCAAAAAAATAAGCAAATATCTTGATATTATTATATTTATCTGAAAAGTTGGGAAAACTTTTTTTGTAATATTTATCTGTCTGTTTTTCAAAGA
>JAOZTW010000173.1 GCA_029938985.1 Bacteroidales bacterium
GAAAACTACAACTATCTAATAATCTGGTAAATATGAAGGCAAAAACTTTAGTTAAGAATTAGGAATTATTTTTAAAATTTTATAAAAATGACAGATTTAGAAATTATTAAGCAAATAGTAAAAGAAATTGGAAGAACATTAAAACAACTACCATACAATGAATTATTTGATGATACAGTACAAGAATTTAAAGAAGGAAATGCTTATTTTATTAATGAATTTGGTGATCTTACGATATTGTCTTTATTTAATTTAGAATTGAATAAAATTTATTCTTTATTAAAAGATTTGAAAAATTTGACACATCTTTATTTAAAAAATAATAAAATTTTAGATTATTCATTTTTAAAAGATTTGAAAAACCTAACATATCTTGATTTGAGAAATAATGAAATTTCAGATATTTCTTTTATCAAAATATAAAAAAGCAGATTTTGAAAGGATTTTGTTAAAATAATTTACACAAACACGAGTAAAGCACGTACTGGATACCATGTAGTCAGTGGTTTACTTGATTACATTTTTATTCATCAATTCTTTTAACTCCAACCATTTAATACCTGTTTTCTGTTGAAAAATAATCCTTACCATACCAGCATATTCATATTTTTCATTACCTGCATTATAAATGTCTCTAAAATATTCAAGTTGCTTTTCCTTATCTGATTCTCGACTAATCATTTTAATTTTGAAGAACGCTAATGTAGCCTTTTCTTTACGATTAATTGTAAGGACATTTCTGTCTAAACCGCATGTTCTAATAGTCTCAAAACCATATATACTTTTTACAGATTTATCGCCTACCATCTTCTCTTTTGCTTTAATAATTCCTGTTGGTTCATAGCAAAAATGTTGTTCTGGTTTTATATTATCAAATGGATTTAACAATAGTTTTGTTTCTTTATCCTTTTTGTTTGGAATATCAGTTCTTTTCTCTAATATTGGAAAAAGTGTTCTTTTCCATGTTCTATTACATAAACTACATGCTAATAAATAATTATTCCATTCATAAGCTAACCACCAATAACCGCTATCACATTTTACAGCTAATTGACGATTCTTTACATTATTTAAAAACTTTTTTTCTTCTCCCCAAGTCTTTGGGTTTACATTTTTAAATTCTGAAATTTGACTTTTAGGAGCATAATGTTCAACATCTCCATTATCGGTTGCAATACGTGTTTCACAATATCCACATTTAGTATGTTGAGATTTTGCTAAATCTTCTTTATAATTTTTCCATAAAGCATCGAAGTTGGGTTTTTCACCAGACTTTACATTCTCTTCAACTTCTTTTCTTTTCTCCTTTACGTTTTTTTCAAAACCTTTAGGTTTTTGAGGTCTTTTAAATTTAAGCATCAGTATTTTTTATTTGAGAAGTTCCTTAAACTTATTTTTAACACTATTAATTTCTTGTTCCGACAATTCGTTTTCTTCTTTATCTAATTGCAAATCTTTAAGTACTTGTTTATATATTCCAAAATAAGTGTTATCTGCAAACACTCCTAAGGCTTTGTATAATTCTTTTTCGTACTCCAACATCTCATTTTTCTCTTCCATACTAAGATTTTGTTTAATTGCGAGTAGCCTATGGTTTTCCATTAAACCAAGTGTTTCTTTATCAAGTGTTGAATTTAGCCTAAACCAATCTCCAGTTAATAATTGGTCAATAAAGTTTCCGTTTGGAATATCTTTTTGTATTATTTCAGTTTTATTATTATTTTTCCTAATTATATGCACCTCGCCTTTCTCGGCACCTCTCAAACATAAGGGGTCGTGTGTTGTAATAATAAATTGAATTTCAGGAAATGTGTCCCTTAAAAGTTGGAAAATTTTAATTTTCCAAGATGGATGTAAATGTAGTTCTATTTCGTCAATTAAAACTATAGCTGTATAATCTGTTATATTTTTAAGTTCATAGTCTTTCCATAATTCAGACATAGCCATTAAAATATCACAAACTAATGCAGTTACAGATTTATTTCCTGCACTCCATTGGTTTATTGGTATATCGTCTATTACAATTTTATTGTGATGATTTTTTTCAATTTTTTGATTTTCGTCTAACACTAGAATTTTTCTTAAAATATCATCAGCTACAATTTTAAAAGCTCTTAAATTTTTCTTATAAAGTCTTTTTAACCATACCTCAGCATTCACAAGCCGAGAAGTAGGTTTAAACAAATTGTCTATTCTTAAACCTTTATATTTCTGTTTTGAAATTCTACTTTTAGATAATAAACGAGTTGCACCGTAAGCTAAAATAGGAAGCTTTCTTCCATTGTTGTTCCATAAAAAATTTTCCTTATTCAGTTCTAATTTTTCTACATCTTCATTATCTGTTGTTAATTTAATTTTTACATTACATTTTTCTATATAATTATAATCCTTTCTCCGAAGAAAAAACTTTGGTTTTAAACTTAATCTTGAAATAATATCTTCAGCACCACTGCCTAATAATGTCAATGTGATAGCTTGAAGAATTGATGTTTTTCCAGAGCCATTATCACCTAAAATAATTATACTTTTAGCTTTTTCTACTTCATCTGCTTTTTCTAATTTTATATTTAAGTTAGTGATATTTTTAAAACCATTTATGGTTATATCACTAATTAACAATTTCTTAACTCTATAATTATCTATATCCTTTGTTGTTCCTTTATCTAAATCAAAATTTAAAAGTTCATTTTGAAAGTCAAGATCGTTCTCTGTGTCTGTTTCTAACTTAGATAAATCAATTTGTTCATAATCATTCTTATCAATTCTCATAACTGCATATTGTTTATTTCTTATCTTCTTAATAATGTTTTTATGTATCTTAGATATGCCAAATATTCACCATCATCTGTAAGTTCATTAAGTTGTTCTCTAATTTTTTTTCCAGTTTTTTTTGGGTCTTGTTCGGTTCGTTGTATGTTTATCAAATTAGTTAATATCAATTTTCTACGCCCAACAAGTTCTTTTCTATTTAAGCCAATTAAATGGATAGTTATCTCAGCTTTTCTTTTTTCATTATTTGATAAATCTGGTTTAGGTAACATATATCCTTTTGTGTTATAGGTAAATAGTTCTTCCGGATTGTCAATAACAGGATTAACAAGTAGTGGCATTTTGTTATTGTTAATAGGAAACCTTTTAGACTTTCTCATGTTACAAGCACTACAAACAAGAAGAAGATTATTCCAGTCATAAATACTATCAGAGTAAACTGTTTTTGGTTTGAAATGTTCAATTTCTCCAAAAGAATTATTTTTAAATTTTGTTTCACAATATGCACATTTGTTGTGAAACTCGTTTTTTAAAGCTTCAAATATTTCACTAACTACTCTAAATTGTCTACTGCCTGACTTTTTTTGTTGGTCTTGTAATTTTTGTATTATCTTTGGTGGTAGATGTTTTTCAACTTTAATCATAAGTCATTAATTTTATTAAGTACAGCCTTTGACTCTGTTTCTGTCGCAAAAGTCAAGATATTTTTATGTTTTTTAACCTCTTTGTTTAGGCATATTAAAATAAATAATTGACAATTTTAAATGAACTTATTTTTGTTTTTAACAATTCAATAAATATAATAATATCAAGATATTTGCGTGTTTATTGAAGAAGATAAAGCAAAAAGAACAAGTTTAAATAGTTAATAGTTTGTTTTAATATGGCTTAGCGAAAATGAAATAATAAGTAACTCCAGAATACGCCGTTTTTTTGTTCTTCTATTATTTTAACAAATCTACAAATAGCAAGCTATTTAATGACTTTTTTAAAATATATAAAAGGGCAAAATAAACAAGTAAACTGGAGTTAGTTATTTTTTCTTTTTCACTTACTTGATTATAATTCCTTTATTAATTGATATGTTGAATTGTAAATATAAAACTCAAATATTTCTGTATTTTGATTACAGCAATAATTTTCTGCTTCTTCAATGGTATCAAAAATTTTGTAAACCTCTCCCCAACCAGTAAAAATATTTTTGTCAACCGTCAATACCTGTCCATATCTTCTATTACAAACCTTCACAACACATTCATTATCTACTAAGTGAGGTTTTTTTACTGCAAGGTCTTGTTTTTTATAAAAACTATTAATCCAAAATCCTCTAATTCTAAAAACTTGGTCAAAAATACTTGTAAATAATTTTCTTTCGAATTTAGTTTTTTTCAAATGATTTTCAATATATAAGGTGTTTGAATTGTATATGAAAACGCATTCTTTCTTTTTATCGCTTGGGTGAAAAATTACCAGTTTATTTTTATTCCATTTATGATAAATTTCTGGATGTACTTCAAACCAATTTTTCATTTGATTTTCAAATTCAAAACCAATATTTTTTTTAAATATTTTCATATTTCAGAGCAATAATAATAAGTGTGATATACCACAGCAAAAGCATACGTTTTTTTAAAGTGTTCTAATAAAGCATATTAAAACAAATATGAACGATACTTTTTAAGCTCAATTTTTGCATTATGTTTCGTTACAAAAGATTACCATATAAGCAATATGCAAATATTTTAGCCTTGTTTAAATACAAAAAGTATCGTTTATATACTATTACCTACTTATATTTAATTGTAAGTTCTAAAAATAAGCATTGGAATTTTACTTGCTTCTACTAATTTTTTAAGTTTATTTGTATTGAAAATTTTATAAATTAAATTTCGTTTCGGACTTGAAAAGGACACAATATTTATATTATGTTCTTTTATATAGTTTTCAAAAGCAGTATAAAATTTTGTATTTTCTAACAAATCAAAATCAAATTTTGTAGTTGGATATTTTTCAGTAACATGTTTTTTCAAGTCTTCCATTTTTCCTTTTTTCAAATTATCGTTTCCAGTATCAATATGAACACAATAAATTTCAGCATCAAACGGACTAACAATTTCAAGTAATCTGTGCAACGAGCTATGATCCGAATCGTTAACATTTGTATTATACATTACTTTTATTGCTTGCCCAGTAAATTTTGCTTGTTTTGGAATTGTTAAAACAGGTATTTTGGCATTTTCAATTACAGATGTTGTTACACTTCCTATAAAAATATTAGCTTTATCCTTTTTTTCACGAGGACCTAAAATCATGAAATTAGGTTTGTATTTTTTGCTTATTAAATTAATAATATCTGTTGGGTCTCCTTTCCGTATAACATAATGCAATTTAACTCCTTCAAAATCATTTTCCGAAATCTCTTCTTTGAGTTTATTAGAAAAATTAAGCAACTTTTCTTCGGCAGCTATCAACGCTTGGTGGTCTGCACGATGAGCATGTTTTTGAATAGATGTTCTTTTCATGTATCTGTTATTAGATTGATCTTCATATACATAAAGAAATTCTATTTCTGCATTTATCATTTTTGCCATTGAAATAGCATATTTACTAATATTTATTGCTATGTCGGAAAGATCAATTGGTACAAGAATTTTCTTTAAATCTTTAAGTTTATCATCTTTCTTAAGGTTTGTAATATCATAAGTTTTATAAACTTTCAATAAAGAAGTAAAAGCTTTTTCAGTATCATTTGCTCTCACTTTTAATATAATTACTTCTTTTGAAATATTCTCACTTGAATAATCAATAGGTTCTACTGAAAGAAAACATTGAATATTATCAAATTCGAGTTTTTCTTTAATAAAATCAGCAGCCTTTTCATTTTTGTAAGATACAATTGTAACTAAAACATTATCCATAATATATTTTTTAAATGTTAATTTTAAAATTAAAATGCAAATGTAATATTTTTTTTTATATTTTTAAATTTTACCAAACTAAAGTAAAAAATAATTTATTTTAATATGCCTAATCAAAATCACAGGTAAATAAAATAAAAAAATTATTCTGAAATTTAGGCATATTTCAAATAAATTAAAAAAAGTAGTTGACATTTTTTTATCAGTTGCCACGTCCTTTAGGTTGTGAATACAATAAACACAACAACGGACTCTATCCCAATTTTTAGCACCTGACTGAGTCTATGGAAAATTATAAAAGTGTAAACCATTAATGAAACATGTCAATAATTGTATCGTTTCTTACTTATTATTTCATTTTTCATAAAATGGAAAAAACAAAACAACAAAAAAATGGAACAAATATATTTTTATTTCAATTCAAGATATTGTATAAATTGCAATTCATGTAGAGTATCCTGTCAAACCAACAATAATACTGGTTTTGAAATCAACCGAAGAGAAGTAGTTGTACATTACAAAGGCGTTTTTCCTGATGTAGAGCGTTATTCGTTATCTGTTGCTTGTAATCATTGCGAAAATCCTGCATGTATAAAAGTGTGTGCCAAAAAAGCAATTATTAAAAACAGCAACAACGGAATAGTAACTGTAAATGAGCAAGATTGTATTTATTGCAAACGTTGTGTGGCGGCTTGTCCTTATGGTACTCCACAAAAAGACGAGATAAAAAAAAAGTTATAAATAAATGTGATCTTTGTATTGATAAGTTAGAAAAAAAAATGAAGAACCGTATTGTGTGTCAAATTGTTTGGGAAGTGCTTTACAAATAGGAACTTTACAAGAACTAAGCAATAAATATGGAAGTAATTTGAAGAAAGAAATTGATGGTTTTCCTAATATAGAGCTTACTAATCCATCTATATTTTTTTAAAATAATTTCATTTGAATTTCATTTTTCTTTTTTTTCAAAGGTACATAACTATCATAAAGATTGTGTTTTTGTCGCAGTGATATTATTTTTTTGTCTAATTCTATGCCGTAATTTTCATCTGGTTTTGATGCGTCTTTATACAAATCAATAAATTTATTTGCAACATTGGGAAAATTATTTTTTACTATTTCAAAAAAATCATTTTTTACTTTCCAACTACGTAAATGTAAAGGATACGAAATTAGATTATCAACATTAATTTTTTTGGAGGCTTCAAAAAGACTATCAAGCTCATTGTAACTGTCGGAAATATAAGGTATTATCGGCATGTTTAAAACCGAGACAGAACGACATATTGAACTAAACTTAGATAATGCCTCTATTCTCTTGATGGGAGAAGCTGCTCCTGGTTCAAATATTTTGGCATTTTTTTCATCAAAACAACTTATGCTAACCGCAATATCTACATCGGTAACTTTGGCGAGTTTTTTTATTAAATCAAAGTCTCGCAATATTAAATCCGATTTGGTCGAAAGAAATATTGGCACTCTATATTTTTGAAATATCCGAAGTAGTTTTGGCATCAACAAATATTTTTTTTCAATATGTTGATAGGCATCAGTAACTCCTCCTATTTTTATTTGCTGTTTCCGCTTTTTCTTTTTATTTAATTCTCTATCAAGGCATTCCGATACGTTTGTTTTTACAATAATATCTCTAAAAAAATTATCCATATCAACGTAGTAATGAGAATATTGGGCAAAACAATATTTACAACCTATGGTGCAACCTCGGTAGGGATTAAGGTCGTGCAACACAGGAAAAGCTTTATTGTGTTTATGAATAACTGTTTTTGCAAGAATTTCTTTTATCATTTTGCAAATTTATAATTTTTTTTTGAATTTGGTATATTTAATAAATAATAAAATTAGGCGTTTTTCATAAGTGTAAAGTACAAGGCATTTTTATTTTTTAAATACCGCAGTTTACTTATTGTAAATGAGGATTTTAAAATAATGAAAATAACACAGTAATTTGCATTTATGAAAAATGCCTAAAATTAAATGCACTAATTTTGTTGTGTACCTTAAAACTTGCAGCCAATTATTAAACAAAATTATAGGATACAAACCCCTGTTTAACAGCTGATAACTATAATTATGAATAGAAATAAAATATTGTAAACATAAATATTAACAATATCCATTTTTGATTTATAAAAAAAAAATTAATTTTGTGCCTAACAAAAATTAGAAATTGGCATTTGAAAAACACCCTAAAAATAAATAATTTATGAATGAAGCTTACGAATTTTTACAACAAATGAATTGGTTTTTAACTCCTGTTTCAAATGCGATTCTTTATCTTTTTACAACAAAATCTGGATTTACTATACTTATAATTTTATTAGTAAGTTATCTATCGCTTTCAATAGCAAATAAGTTAAGAGTTAGGCGAATAGCTTTAAAAGCTGTGTCGGAGAAAAAGAATATTCCACTCACAGATATTTTGTATATCGTTGGTAGCGAATTAATGAATGTTTTTTTAAAAATAATTGCCAATATTCCTGTTTTACTTGGAATAATTATATTTTTATTTGCAATAGTTGGCATGTCGGCTACTTTTAGAACAGTAGATGATTTTTTTGGCAATCAACAAAAAATAAGAGAGCTTCAAACTGTTGTTAAACACCTTGATAAAAGCTACAAAGTTGCAAAAATCAAAATTGTTGAATACAACGAAACAACAAATATGACAGATTTGGATATTTCGTTTTATGATTATGAAAAAAAAGCGTATAACAAAAATTCTCAAAATATAAAAATCAAAGGGCATGATATTTATTTTCTTTCGTATGTTCTAAATTTTGAATACAGCGAAATTGTTACCAATGCCAAAAAAAATATTGTTATTCCTTACAAAATATTTAGCGAAGAAGTGCCAAAAGATAAAGGAATTTTACTTCAAGTAAAAGATAGTCTGGGTATTCCTTATGCTTTTCACAGAGCCGAAGAGGATATTTATGGTATTTCAAAAACAACTTTTGATGCGCAGCTTTTAAAAATATCGGAATATATGACCAATGGTACAGCTGCCAAAAAAGCTGGAATAAGAAGTTTTTGGGGTAATTATGTTCACTATAACAAACCTATTTATAAGGGGCTTACACTAATTGTTTGGGTGGAACAAACTGGTGGAATTATTTTAAAAGAAACTAATACTTTTTAAATATTTAATGGAATAAAACCCCCTCGTTGAGCAGGGCTGTTGCATGCTAATTTTTAATAATAAAAATTTATAATTCTATGAAA
>JAOZTW010000795.1 GCA_029938985.1 Bacteroidales bacterium
GAACTTTATATAGATTTTTAATAAAAAAACAAAATAGAAAAAATGTCTAAAAGAGATTATTACGATATTTTAGGAGTATCAAAAAATTCGAGCAATGACGAAATAAAAAAAGCATACAGAAAAAAAGCTCTTCAATATCATCCAGATAGAAATCCAGATAATAAAGAGGCTGAAGCAAAATTTAAAGAAGCAGCTGAAGCTTACGAAGTTCTTAGTAATGAAGAAAAGAGAGGTCGTTATGATCGTTTTGGACACGCAGGTGTGCAAGGTGCTGCCAGCGGAGGTGGTGGATACTCCATGAATATGGATGATATTTTTTCTAATTTTGGCGATATTTTTGGAGGAGGAATTTTTGGCGGATTTGGTGGAGGACAACATAGAGGTCCTCGTCAAAACAAAGGTTCAAATTTAAGAATAAAAATAAAACTTTCGTTAAATGATATTTCAGACGGGATAAAACAAAAGAAGGTTAAAATAAAAAAATATGTAGCTTGTGAACTTTGTAATGGAAATGGTGCGAGAGATAATACACATCATAGCTGTACAACTTGCAGGGGTTCGGGACAGGTAACTCGTGTTACAAATACTTTTCTTGGTCAAATGCAAAGCACCTCAGTATGTCCAGCTTGTGGAGGCGAGGGAAAAACTATCAAACATAAATGTACAAACTGTGCAGGAGAAGGCATAGTAAGAGATAATGATTTAGTAACTTTTGATATTCCAGCTGGAGTAACAGAAGGAATGCAAATGAATATTAAAGGTAAAGGAAATGCTGCCCGACGTGGCGGTATTAATGGTGACCTTGTGGTGTTTTTTGAAGAAGAAGAACACAAAGAGTTAGAACGAGATGAAAACAATTTAATTTATCAATTAAACCTCAGTGTACCAGATGCAATACTTGGATTTAATGCGGAAATACCTACAATTGACGGAAAGGTTAAGGTAAGAATTGAGGCAGGAACCCAACCAGGTAAAATACTAAGGATTAAAGGAAAAGGTCTTCCAACTTATGGAGGCTATGGAAAAGGGGATTTGCTCGTTGCAATAAATATTTGGATACCAAAAACTATCAATAAAGAAGAGAAAAAAATATTCCAAAAACTGAAAAATTCTAACAACTTTGACCCAAAAGCGGAAAATAAAAGTTTTTTTGATAGAATTTTTAATTAGTAACTATTTAAAAATGGGCGTTTTTCATTTAAGGTTTACATTTTTATCAGTTACCAAGTCCTTTAGGTCGTGGATTGATTAATACATCATTTAGCACAGGGCTTTAGTCCTTTTAATTCAGACCATAAAGTTCTATTTATCAATTTTATCCACGAGCTAAAGCACGTGGCAACTGATAAAAAAAGTGTCAACTATTTTTCATTTTATTTGAAACATGCCAAAAAATGCAATTTTTTGAGTTTAGGAATATCTTAATGATTTACAACTCAGAAATTTGTATTTTTGGAATAAGTTCCATTTTGCTCAATAAGTATAGTTTATGCCAAAATTAAGTATAGTAATGCCAGTGTATAACCGAGAAGATTTAATTAATTATTCGGTAAATAGTATATTAAATCAGACCTTTAAAGATTTTGAATTTATTATTGTTAATGATGGTTCTACAGATAAAACACTTGATATATTAAACAGTTTTTCGGATAAAAGAATAAAAATATTTAACAATCAAACAAATAAAGGAATAGTTTATTCTCGGAATAGAGGAATAAAAGAAGCATCAGGGAAATACATCTCAATGTTTGATTCTGATGATATTGCTTATCCAACCAAAAATGAAGAGCAAATAAATTTTTTAGATAAAAACTCCAATTATGCAATGCTTGGTAGTTGGGCAAAATTTATAGATAAAAATAACAATCATACAGGACAGTCGTGGAAACTAACCGAAAAATCTAATAAAATTCCTTCAATAATGCTTTTCCGAAATTATTTTGTACAAGCATCAGTTATGCTTAAAAGAGAAGCACTTCCCGAACACTTATATTCCGCAGGATACGATATAGTTGAAGATTCTAAAATGTGGTTTGAAATTTCGTTAAAACATAAAGTTTGGAATCTTCAAAAATATTTGTTAAACTACCGTGTGCATACAGGAAATGTTACAAATACTGGAAACGAAAAACAACTTCGCCATTCAAGAAAACTGTACAAATATATTTTTAATCATCTTAATATTCAACCAACCGAACAAGAATTAGATGCTCATTTTTTAATCAAAAATAACAAAAAAATTAAATCCGTTTCTGAATTAATAGAAATAGAAAATTGGCTATATAAAATTGAGGAACATAACAACAAAGTACAACTTTATGACAGAAGAATGTTAAAAAAAGTTATCAAAAATCGCTGGCTCAAAGTATGCAGTAAGGCAAAGTCGGAACACCTAAAAATGTTGTGGCGTTGTGTAAAATCACCAATTTTATATTATTACTGAAAAGTCAGGAAAACTTTTTACCAGAACATTAAAGCATTGATTAATT